>JAGZAC010000317.1 GCA_018370615.1 Clostridiales bacterium | reverse complement strand
GATATTTTGTATCACGGGCCGCGAAACGACCTGCCCGACGAATATCGTCCCAAAGAAGTGCTTGCCATGCTCAATCCCCTGCGGGAACAAATCTTCTGTGTCCGCGGCAACTGCGACACAGAAGTGGACCAAATGGTACTAGAATTCCCCATTCTGGCAGATTACGCCCTTTTGTATGTGGAGGACAAGCTGATTTACGCCACTCACGGGCATATATATCATCCGGATGCTCCGCCTCCGCTGGCTGCGGGCTCCATACTACTGAATGGACACACACATGTGCCGGCATATGTGCCCGGCGATTCCTTTACGTATATCAATCCTGGATCTGTCTCCATTCCCAAAGAAGGCAGCTGTCATTCCTATATAATGCTGGAGGGCGGCCGCCTGTTTTGGAAGGATGTATCCACAGGCGAAGTTTATATGGAAAAGGAATTATAAACACAGCCGCATCCTCGCACAACAAAATACACCTTGACAACACCATAGCTCCATGCTATAATATAGAAAATTTAAAAATTTGCTTGCCGCCGGGGAAGCTTACAGCGCTAATTTCGTATCGTTAGGCCGAAGAAGATACGAAGTCGGCGCTGATTTTTTTCTGTACACAATTCGGGAGGTTATGATGACGACACATGGTTGCTTTCGGGATTTTGCAAAATATGCATCTTTGAACGTAATGGGAATGATCGGACTATCCTGCTACATACTGGCAGATACTTTCTTTGTATCCAAAGGACTGGGTACAGATGGCCTGACAGCCTTGAATCTGGCAATCCCCGTCTACAGCTTCATTCATGGAAGCGGACTTATGATTGGAATGGGCGGCGGCACAAAATACTCCATTTTCAAAAGTCAAAAGGAACATGATAACGCAAATCGAGCTTTTACAGGGGCGGTGTCCCTTGCTGTCGGCTTTGCCGCCGTATTTGTTCTAATTGGGCTTTTCTTTTCCGGCACAATCATCTCTCTGTTTGGTGCAGACGAAGACGTATTTGCCATGTCCAAAACCTATTTGCAGGTAATTTTGCTGTTTGCACCAGCTTTTCTGTTAAACAATGTCCTCCTTTGCTTTGTCCGTAACGACGGTGCTCCGCAGCTTGCCATGGCGGCAATGATCGGCGGCAGCCTGTCCAACGTGGTGCTGGACTGGGCATTCATTTTCCCATGTCAGATGGGGATTTTCGGTGCCGTTTTTGCCACTGGACTGGCGCCGATTTTCAGTATGCTGATTTTGTCGCCGCATTTTATTCAAAAGAAGAATCAGTTTCATCTCGTCAAATGTCGGCCAGATGGAAAACTCCTCGGCGGAATTTTATCCAGCGGCATCCCTTCCTTAGTTACGGAAGTATCCTCCGGTATTGTGATGATTGTATTTAATGCAATTATTCTACATTTGGAGGGAAATGTAGGAGTAGCAGCCTACGGCGTCATTGCAAACCTGTCTCTGGTAATTATCGCTATTTTTACAGGGATTGCCCAGGGGATTCAGCCGATTATCAGCCGCTGCTACGGTACAAGAGACTTCGGCAGAATCCATGCCACCCTGCGGTATGCGCTGATCACCATGCTGATTTTTTCCGCTGTCATCTATGGAGTGGTATTCTTCGGTGCTGCACAAATTACAAATATATTTAACAGTGAACAAAATCCCCTGCTGCAAAGCATTGCTGCAGAAGGTATGCGGCTATACTTTGTCGCCTGCCCCTTTGCCGGGTTCAATGTAATGATTTCCATGTATTTTACTTCCATAGAATGTCCCCGTCCTGCACATATCATTTCTATTCTCCGGGGATTTCTTGTAATCATCCCCATGGCCTTTCTGCTCTCGTGGATGGGAAAAATATATGGCGTTTGGTGCACATTTCCAGCAACGGAGCTGCTGGTATCCATCATTGGGCTGCTATTTTGCCTTTCTGTAAGGAAAAAATTTCCTATGGCCAAAATACAAACATCAACTAAAAAACGTATACAATAATTTTATTGGAAAAGCAGGAGGCCCTGGAAGGCCTCCTGCTTTTCCTACGCATCTTCTACAATGCCCGCTTGCATTATTTCTCATTTTCCTCTGCTGTGCCCATGGCGTTGATCGCTTCCGCCAGCGCCGACATACGGTGCTCCACTTTTTTCAGATCTTCCTCATAAACGGTCCCCTTCAAGTACCGTTCTTCTATCTTGTCCATCTGCCCCAATATATCGATCCACCTGCTCCGCAGGGCACTCCATCGAACAAACTTGATGAGTGACTTACACATTACTGCACCCGTTATATACCAGATGAGCACCACAAGAACCGCAAATATGAGAATCAAGACAACAAGCAATACCAGATTCTCATTGTCATATGCAGCCATCATAAAAGAACACAGCGCCAGGAACAGCACGACCGCCGCTATACAAGTGATGAGCAATACCCGTCTGTACTTTTTGGAAAAAGCATCTATATGATCCTGCGCACTGCTGCGCATTTCATGGAACAAAATATCCTGGGTTTTCTCTTCTTCGCTTCTTGGCTGGTACAAACGCTTCACGCTCCCTTCTTTCTAAGTAAGCTGCTGTGCCAATGCCACAAACTGCTCTGCAGACAGCTTTTCCCCACGAATATCGGGCCGCAGTCCAAGCATCTCCAGCGCATGCACTACAGCATCCTTGCTGTATACGCCAGAGAGGGCGTTTACCAGCGTTTTTCTCCGCTGGGCAGCTCGATC
>JAGZAC010000316.1 GCA_018370615.1 Clostridiales bacterium | reverse complement strand
ACACCACCGATTCCTCCATTCCCACGGAAGAAACGGGTATCCGCTATGAGGGCGAAACCTTCACGTTCAACAAGGTGACCGTGCTGCGCGCCCGCGCGTTCGACCCCACCGGCATGCTCCAGCCCAGCGAGACCGTGACCGGCACGTATCTAATGAACCTGTATCATACCCTGCCCGTGGTCAGCCTCGTCACTGATCCCGACGAGCTGTGGAACGAGGAGGATGGCATGCTCACCGTGGGTGAAGATGTGGATAAGAGCAAGGGAATTCCTTTCGCAAATACCATCTATCGGTGGGTAAAGGAGCATCTCGATGCCGCGCCCGGCAATGTAGAAATATATGACAAAGTCGGCAATCAGATGCTTAGTCAAATGATGGAGTTCAGCCTGCAGGGGCAAAACAGCTTGGATTTTCCACAGAAATCGTTCAAACTAAAGGCTAAAGCGAAGTACGGTACAAAAACTTTTGTCGCAAAACTGTTTGACGATCGCCCCTTCACGGAGTACAAAAGTTTTGTTTTGCGCATTAGTGGAAATGATAGCGCATGGACCCGCCTAATTGACGGATTTCAAGGACGGCTAATCGACCGCTTCAATGAGCAGACCGACTGTCCTTCCACTGTCATTCATCAGGCCTGGCGTCCTGTTGTGGTGTATTTAAACGGCGTGTATTGGGGCCACTATAATCTACGCGAGCGGGTGGATCGCTACTTTGTGGCGCAGCATGAGGGCCTTTCGCTGGAGGAAGCGGATTACATGACAATACTTGAAGCTAGCGGGACGGCTAACTGGGGTTCGAGTGACGAATATAAGGCGATGATTCAGAAAGTGAAGACGCTTTCGCCAGGCAAGAGCAACGAGGATTTGCAATACATTTTGGAAAACATCGACGTGGACAATTACTTCGATTATATGGCCTTTGAGATGTTCTTTGGCAATTCTGACCCCGGCAATATCCGCTTTTATAAGTTAGAAACCGAAGGGGCAAAATGGAAGTGGATTCTCTATGATTTGGATTATGGTCTATTTAACAGCGGTTTCAACAGCCCGTACAGTTACCTGAAAGAAAAAGGCGCTGGTGATAAACTGATTGATAATACCCTGATTCGCAAACTGTTGGAAAACGACGAAATGAAGGATAAGTTCTTAAAGAGACTGGGAGAAATTTTTCAATTCTTCACAACAGAATATATGATAAAAGTGTTTGATGAAATGGTTACAGAAATTGAACCGGAAATGCCACTACATTTTGCACGCTGGGCTGAGGAAACAGACAAAGCCGTATCATTTGATAATCCAACCACCCCTGAAGGAGCACTCCGCTACTGGTATACACGTCTAGATCGCACTCGAAATGTTTTGAAGAAGCGTCCGACTTACTTTTATGAAATGGTACAGAAACAGTTCCTACTTTCAGATGAGCAGATGCTTTCATACTTTGGCGAAAAGCCACTTTTGCCAGCAGACGCAGTTGCAGATTATGTTGAAGGTGAGAGATGGGAATAAAGTTGTTGCACTTTAGTTTGTTGTGTTTCGATAAAACGTTCTATTTGCACTTGATTTGTCCGGCATATCGTATCTCAGGAAATTACAGGGGATGAATAGCCTGCTTGCGAATAAGTGAGGTTGCCATTATCATTTAACGTCCAGAAAATACCGTTAAGGACATCCATTACCGTGCGCATAGAATAATACAAAAAGTCTGCTGACAGAAACAATCAGAATGCCGGCGTGGTTAAAAAAGCAGCAGATTGATTGTCTTTATACTTTTGACGCCTGTGACGATTCGTTTCCCCTTTTATCATACGACAAAGGCTACGTCTATGTATGGCGCAGCCTTTCTTTATCGCCTCAAATGTCGCTCTCCGCCATCCTCTGTTTTGATTCTCACTAAAGAAAATCAAAGCGGAGGATGCTTTTATATGGTGACCATTAACCTTCGGGATTATTATCCCTTTTATCAGCATAGTGTTTATGTAGATGTGCCGGATGAATTGGCCGAAGCGATGCTCAAATGGGAGCGTGAAGAAAAAGCCTACGCCCGTAAACGACGTTGGCATCAAGCCCAATACTCGCTGGATTTTGCAGATGACATAGAAAGACATATCCTGTTTGTATCGGAGTCTCCCGAAACGCATTTTGAAAAGAACGTGCGTTTGGAACAGCTCCACGCAGCCCTTACAACTCTATCGGATAAGCAGGCAAAGCGTATCTACGCCCACTATTTCCTAGGGTTTGGCAAGGCGGAGATTGCACGCTCCGAGGGTGTCAGCAAGGCAACTGTTTGCAAAAGTATTGCGCACGGACTTCGGAGATTGGAGAAGATTTGTGAAGGGATTTTTTAAAAGTGGTTAACTTTTGGGTCTAAATCCTCCTTCACTATGAGAGGAGTTTTCTTGGCCTCCTTTTACGCACCTTGACAATCGAATACACGGTGTTACAGGTACAATCCCCCGCGCGGCGGAGCGGCGAACGGGGCGGCGCGACGATGGCGAAGGCCGGAGCGATCCACGCATCCCGTTGACCTTGCCGTGGCAGGCAGGCGCGCGACGATGCCGCGCGGGGACAATGAGACTTCCACTACGGCCTCCCACTGACTTGAGGGGGAGTCCCTGCGGTATGCGCCCGTCCGGGGGACGGCGGTACAGGCGGGGCTATGTTGCGGATGGAGCCGTCCGCAGCCTGTGACATCCCCAGGGCCAGCGGGAAGCCTGCCGGGGC
>JAGZAC010000315.1 GCA_018370615.1 Clostridiales bacterium | reverse complement strand
GGCAGATTTTCTGGATTTTGTTCCCATGATCACCATGCCCTTTATCTATTAGGATGAATTCCCCTCCCCGCGGGAAATATTTTGGAAATATTATTGACAATTCATGGCATTTTCGGTATTATAATTAGAGGTGAATAAGTAAACAACGAGGAGATAAGAAATGAGTTTGAAGGAAGCAAAAATCGTAGACAAAAATTTGTATGAACTAAAAATTGAAATTGACCCCGGCACATTTGCCGAAGCAGTGGATAAAATATATAAAAAGCGTGCGAAAAACATCACTGTTCCCGGTTTCCGCAGGGGCAAGGCGCCGCGCTCCATTGTGGAAAAGATGTACGGCAAGGGCGTATTTTATGAAGATGCTATCAATGATCTGCTGCCCTCTGCATGGGCGGATGCCTTAAAGGAATCCGGCATTGCGGCCGTCAGTCAGCCCGATTTTTCCATCGACAGTGTAGATGAAAGTGGCGTTGCGCTCACCGCTAAGGTGTATGTAAAACCGGAAGTCTCTATCGAAGGCTACAAGGGCATTGAAGTGACCCGGACCGTGGAGCCGACCACAGACAGCGAGGTGCAGGAGGAAATTGACAGGGTGCGGGACCGCAACGCCCGTATGATCGATGTAACCGACCGCGCCGCTGAAAACGGAGATACAGCCAACATCGACTTTGAGGGGTTTGTAGACGGCAAAGCCTTTGAAGGCGGCAAGGCAGAGGGACACGAATTGATTTTGGGGTCCGGCCAGTTTATTCCTGGATTTGAGGAACAGATTGTCGGCAAAAGTATCGGCGACTCCTTTGATGTAAATGTGACCTTCCCTGCGGAATATCACGCAGAGGATCTTGCGGGAAAAGCCGCTGTATTCAAGGTAAAGCTGAACGCTCTCAGACGCAAAGAGCTCCCTGCCCTGGATGATGAATTTGCAAAGGATGTTTCTGATTTTGATACCTTTGCTGCATACGAAGCAGATGTTCGGGCAAATATTACATCCAGAAAAGAAAAAGCTGCT
Source organism: Clostridiales bacterium (assembly GCA_018370615.1). Taxonomy (GTDB): domain Bacteria; phylum Bacillota; class Clostridia; order Oscillospirales; family CAG-272; genus Avispirillum. Next base: position 1,724 of record JAGZAC010000315.1, on the reverse strand, counting down.
GATGCCGCTGTAGAAGACCAGTTGATCGATGCATTGATTGAAAAGCTGGACGCCGACATTCCCGAAGCTATGTTCGTCAACGAAACAGAAAACTTTGTACGGGATTATGATACCCGTCTGCGGATGCAGGGGCTGGATCTTGCAAAATATTTCCAGTATACCGGCATGGATTTGGACGGACTTCGTGCGCAGATGCGTCCCCAGGCGGAAAAGCAGGTGAAAACCCGTCTGGCCCTGGAAAAGATTGCGCAGCTGGAAAATATCGATGTAACAGAAGAAGAGCTGGAAGCTGAATATACCCGCCTTGCAGAGGCATATAATATGGAAAGCGATAAGATCAAAGAATCTATCGAGGCCGATGCGTTGAGTGAAGACATTAAAGTTAAAAAGGCAGTTGATCTGGTAAAGGAAGCTGCTGTCATCAAAACAGAAGCTCCCAAGAAGGCTCCTGCGAAAAAAGCACCTGCAAAAGCAAAGGCAGCGTCCGCAGACACCGAGGCAAAAATGGAAGCGAAGGCTCCGGCAAAAACTACTGCGAAAAAAACTACTGCTGCAAAATCCGACTCCGCAGACAAAGCAGCAGCACCCAAGAAAGCTGCCGCAGCGAAGACCTCTACAGCAACAAAATCCACTACTACAACAACAAAGAAGACTGCCGGCTCCACTGCCGCTAAATCAACAGCAGCGAAAAAGCCTGCCGCCAAAAAGGCCACACCGAAAAAGACAGAAACGGATAAGACAGAATAATCTTATATTATACATCACCGCTGCAATGCGCAGCGGTAATGTATATTTTAGCCCCCTCTAAGACACAATCAAACAAGAAAGGATACTTTTTGATATGGCACTCGTACCAACCGTAATTGAACAAACCAGCAGAGGAGAACGTGCATACGACATATACTCCCGCCTGCTGAACGACAGAATCGTATTTCTCGCCGATGAGATTAACGATACAACTGCTTCCCTTGTAGTCGCCCAGCTTCTGTTTTTGGAAGCACAGGACCCGGACAAAGACATCAGCCTGTACATCAATTCTCCGGGAGGAAGCGTAACGGCAGGGATGGCAATTTATGATACGATGAACTTTATTAAATGTGACGTCTCTACCATTTGCATCGGCATGGCAGCTTCCATGGGCGCATTTCTCTTGTCCAGCGGAACCAAAGGCAAGCGTCTTGCGCTTCCCAACAGTGAAATCATGATTCACCAGCCTCTGGGCGGCATGCAGGGGCAGGCCTCTGATATCAAAATCCACGCCGACCATATCATCCGCACCAAAGAGCGACTGAATAATATTCTGGCCGCTAATACCGGCAAATCTGTGGAAATCATTGCCCAAGATACGGATCGGGATAACTTCCTCAGTGCCCAGCAGGCAATGGAGTACGGCCTTGTGGATCAGGTTGTAGAGAAACGCAACTGATTCACTGTAAAATTTGAATAACCTTGGAAAGGTACATTTCCTATGTCTGAAACGACACCGCAAATCCGCCGCTGTTCTTTCTGCGGCAAAACAGAGAATCAGGTAATGTTTCTGATTCCCTCACCGATCGCATCCGGTATTTATATCTGTGACAGCTGCATCGGCGTCTGCAACGAAATTGTTTTTGACCATAATCACGATGAAAATGGGTTTACCCTTACAGCAGAAACACTGCCCAAGCCGGTTGAAATCAAGGAAATTCTGGATCAGTATGTCATTGGACAGGACAGAGCAAAAA
>JAGZAC010000314.1 GCA_018370615.1 Clostridiales bacterium | reverse complement strand
TGGCTTTGAGGTATGCATTGTAGACGGAGTGGCTACGACAGCGCCCATTTACGGAAACGGGAATATATGGGTAGCGGATGGGACCTATGTGCTCTCTGGGCATGGGGAAGCAGGGAAGTGGTTGTATGAACATGTGAAAAAGGGGACCAAGGTTACCGTGGATACCCAGTTTGGGTTTGTCAGCATTGAATAAACAACGGAATAGAAAACTTTCATTTGTGAAATATTAAAAAATGCGAAAACCCCTGGGGAAATAAAGGGGGCTTCGCACAAACGCAATAAACAAAGGCGATCCCGCAGGATCGCCTTTTTGGAGCAGATGACGGGAATCGAACCCGCATCATCAGCTTGGGAAGCTGAGGTTCTGCCACTGAACTACATCTGCATTACCTTGCTATTTATTATAATAAAACTCACACGGATTTTCAAGCCTTTTTTACAGATTCCCAGAAGATTTTTATAAGACACCGCAACTAGAAGGAAAAAGGTGAAGGCGGCTATTTTTCTCGGTGCTTAAATGCATGCACACAAGGTCGGTCTGCAACATACTATTATATTGGAGTGTGAAGTGAATCCACTCCGGAACGGATTCCTGTCCGCAATAATAAATGACGAAAGGAAAACACTATGAACTGCCTTTGCGATCTTTTCGGTAATGAGGTTGTATGGCTGATCATCATCGCTCTGCTGATTCTCACCTGCGTATGCGGCTGCGGCGCTTGATGGCCCCATTGATTCTCTAAATATATAGGCTTGCCGGAAGTATCCGGCACTCCAGTCCGCTGCCGGGTACTTCCGGCAGCGGTTTTTTTATATGCTTTACAGTCCCAGCAGGGCGAGCTTTTCCCGCAGAAAGTCTGCGGCCAGCCGAATATCCTTTGCCGGGTCATCTCCTACTTCCCGTTCAATGGTGAGAAATCCGTCAAATCCGGTTGCAGCAAGGGCAGGCAAATACGTGTCAAAATTGACGTCCCCTTCTCCCAAAGGAAGTTCCAGATATGCTCTACCCATGGCGAGCAGCTGATCGTGACCGGCGGCTTCGCCGCCGATGGTCACCTGAATATCTTTTCGCAGAGAAGCATCCAGCTTGATTCCGTCTTTTGCATGGGTGTGCACAATATATTTCCCAAGGGTTTTCACAGCTGTTTCCGGACAGTCTGCCGCAACCATTACCAGATTGGCCGGGTCAAAATTCACCCGCACGCCGCCGGCCCCCAGACTATCCAGGAAGTCACAGAGAATCTGGGCCTTTTCCGGCCCGGTTTCTACGGCAAAGGCGCTGCCCATGGAATCTGCGTATATTGCCAGCTCCCGACAGGCACTGCGCATAATTTCCTTGGCTTCACATTCTTCTGCCGGTACCGTGCCGATATGGGTGGTCACCACGTTGCAATTTAATTCTTTTGCCAGCTCCAGTACTCGTTTGGATTTGTCCACATATACTGCGTTCTTTTCCGGATCGGTAAAGCCTACGCCGAAATCTCCGCAGATGGCGGAGAACACCATCCCGTGGGACTTTACAATATCCAATGCCTCCCGCAGCTTGTCTTTTGTGATGTCGTCTACGCCCAGTTCCCCATAGGTTGCATATGCTTGAATGCCTGCTGCGCCCAGTGCCGCAGCTTCTGCCACTCCTTCCCGGAAACTTTTCCGAAAGGATTCTACCATAACGCCGATTTTCATGATGTAGTGCCTCCTTCCCGACTCTCGCTTTCTTCGTCTACCGTTCCGTTTTCTGTAATGTATTGTACCAGTTTTTCGATGTTTTCGGTAGGGCTAAAGGTGTAATACTGCCGATCCCTCTGCAGTAAGCCCACATAACCGTAATAAATCATTGCCGTTCCGTCTGTAAAAAAGCAAATCTCGTATTGATCTTCCGCCATAATGGAGAGCAGCTTATCTCCGTCTGCCTTGCCGTTTTTCTCAGTCCATTCCCCATCCATCAGGGAGAGAAATGTATCGCTGGGAGAAAACTTTAGGATGGTGTCATTTTCATATATATACGCCCGGATCTCTTCTGATTCCTCCAAATATTCGATTGCACTGGCAGGGCTGGTTTCCGGCACGGAAGAACATCCGCAGAAGAATAGCAGGACTGTCAACGCTAGGATGCCACAGCGAAAGTTATGCATTTTTTTGTCCTCCTCCACCGGCCAGCTTCTGCCGCCGAATATCTATTCCGGAAAAGAGCAGCGGCTTGTATTCTCCGAACAGACGGCTGGTGATTCTGTCTGCATATCTTTCCCGCAGCTCGCTTTGGGTGAGATTGGTGCTGATAATGGTGGGTTTCCCGTTATTGATGCGCATGTTTACTACATTATATATACAGGAAACAGTAAACTGGGTGGACATCTCTGCCCCCAGGTCGTCTATAATCAACAAATCCGCTTCGTAATACATGCGGATGTCTTCATAGGACCCTTTACCAAATTGTTCCCGCTCAAAATCGTCCAGCATGCTTTGGATGGTTTTATAAACTACCTCGTATCCCTTTTCGATTACAGCCACTGCGGTAGCAGTGGACAAGTGGGTTTTCCCCAGCCCGGTGGAGCCTACCAGGAGAAAGCTGTCCCGTGTTTCCTCGGTGAAGTTCCTGGCAAAGTTTTGCAGCGTGTGCAGGTTGTGCTCCATAGAAGCCCGTTCCTTGCCTTCCTTATAATAGTCCAGGGAGAAGGTATCGAAGCTTTGGGTGTGGGCCAGCTTCCCCAATCCGGAATCCTCCAGCATTGCCTGGGCGATG
>JAGZAC010000313.1 GCA_018370615.1 Clostridiales bacterium | reverse complement strand
TAACTAATAATGGAAAGGAGATTCATTTTATGAAAAGATTTCGCAAACTACTTGGAATTCTGACCTCTCTCGTTTTAACTATCACCCCCCTCATTGCTGGTGCTTTTTCCGCGACAGCGTATGAACAAGCTTATTTACAAAGCGGGAAAATTTACCGAATCAAATACAAGGATTCCGGTAAATATTTAACTGTATGCAACGGACTCGACGCGGATGGCGTCAACATCATCCAAAAAGATTTAGATGGAACCTTGTCACAGCAGTTCCGAGTGGTTTACGACAGCGCCAGCGATGCTTACCGCATCTACGCTATGTGTAGCTCCAATGGTAATGGCCGGGTTTTGCAGATTTATGCCCCCCTTGGGGTGGAAGCCGGCTGTAATGTGGAATTGAAGAGTCAAAGCGATACCGATTTGCAGCTTTGGAAAGTTGATTTTTATTATGGTGTCCGGGCGGATCTTTGCTATATCTTCACCAAAAATAGCAACAAAATATTGACCGCCACTGCGGGGAACGGAAGTCAATATGGAACCGCTCCGGAGTCAGCTGGCAATGTATGGATCAAAGACTATGTCGATGATAATCAGAGCGGTTGGTGCTTTGAAATTGTCAATCCTTCCGCGGACCCGGAACCCGGGAACTATTATATCCGAAATAAATCCACCAACGATTATCTGTACGTCAATAACAACTCCGTTGATTTGGGCGCTGCCGCTAGCAAGGAAAAATGGCAGGTGATTTATATAGGGAACGGCGTCTACAATCTGCGCCCAAATTCGCAACCTTCATCGGTCGTTTGCGGCGATTTTGGGGCAAACGGTGAATTGATGATGGGCAGTTCCGCCCTTTCTCTTTTTATTATTCCTGACGGTGAGGGGAGTTACCGCATCGTAACAGCCAGCAGCCAGGAAACCAATTTCTTCATTTTCACAGCACTCCTTTCTTTCTTCCCCTCATAAGGTATCGTGGTCTTTGGTCAGGTGTTTTTCTTTCACCTCCCTGAACTGTTTGCCGCTGCATATGCCGCAGCGGTGGCTTTGAATCCATGTGAGGAAGCAACCTCCTATTTTCCCTATGTGCCACACTCACTTCTAAGGATATTATAATCGGTTTCTTCTGCCATGGGCTTTGAGAATAAAGCACTACGGATGAAAAAAACCAGTACGCTTCAAAACCGACACACAAAATCCAGCACAACCGTTACTCTTTTCGGTTTTTTGTATGATCATTCGGCCTGCGGGAAGGTAATCTCCGCCTCGGCCTCAAGCGTTTCGATCCGCTCCTCCAGCCTGCTCTCCACCTGCTGGGCATAGAGATCTGCGCGCAACGCTTCACGCAGGCTCTCCGTCAGTTCCGCCGTACCGCCGTCCATGTCCTTTAGATAATACAGAATGCACACATTGTCGCCAAACACATGTGGCTGGCTCACATCACCCGGCTTTGCAAGCTCGTCCGCAAAGGCAGCCTGCACAAATGCCTCTTCCCACAGAATGGAGTCCGGATGCACCTGATAGCCCGTCTCTATGAAAGCCGGGTCGGCAAAAGAGGGATCTTCTCCATATTGGGAGATCAGACTTTGAAACGTCTCCCCTGCCTCAAGCCGGGCATAGATATCCGTGGTCTCTTCCTTTACAGACGCGAGCTTTTGCTCGTCGGTCTCCCCCTCGGCCGAAAGCATAATCTGCAATATGGCGCGGTATCCCGCAGGACGATACCAAATTTCCTGTCCGCTTGCAAGCGCTGTTTCAAAGGCCGGGATATCGTGAGCATACAGGGTTTCACTCTCATCCGTGCGCTGCCGGTAGGCCGTCTCAATCGCCTCATCGGAAATCTCCGGGTCGTTGCGAACAAGCCATGCCTCATATTTCTCCGATGCCAATACGTTGCGATAATAGCTTTTAAAGAAATCCTCTGTATACCCCGCCGTTTCCATTGCGTCCTGTGCCTGCTTATCTGCAGCGGTTTGGGCATTCATATCCTCCTGCGCAAGTCCGGCATAATAAGCCGTGTACTCTGCCAGCATTTCCTCTACCGTTTCCTTTGCAGCAAGTGCCACCTCGTTTTCTTCCTCCTGCGTCAGATCATACATACCCTGTGCGGTCATATCCTGGCTCAACAGCCGGTCCTCAATAACCTGTCGTTGCGCTACCTTGGAAATGGCCGAAACGATTTCCTCATCCGATGTATCCAGACCAAGCAGGCCCATGCTCTCCGTTACGCTTGCGGTTACACTGTCGATTTGCGACTGGTAAACCGCTTCCCCATTGATCCACATGGCCACACCTTCGGCTATATCCGCATTTTCGCCTATTCCCATCATGGGCATTAGCAGAATCGCAAGCAGCAACAGGCACGCGTGCACTTTTCTCATGTTTTTTCGCTCCTTTTGCGTTTTTTTCATTATACAATGGGTTTGTTGGCCTGCATTGGTGAAATTCCGTCACAAGGCAGCAACAATCCAGCACAGTTGTGTACCGGGCTTCGGACATGCAAGCTCCGAATTCAATCATGAGGCAGACTCGCCTCCTTTCAGCAAAGCGTTCGCTGATGCAAAAATCCGATACAGTCCGTAAAAAAACCGGCACTGTACTGATTAATCCAAATTGATGTGCTATACTATTTTCTGATAAAAGATTCTTTCATGGAAGGAGCGCTGACATGTACCGCGTGCTGATTGCGGATGACGAGATGCCTGCCCTGCGCTACACGCGCAATATCATCCAGCAGTTTTGTTCTCAGT
>JAGZAC010000312.1 GCA_018370615.1 Clostridiales bacterium | reverse complement strand
CATCCAACATCACGGAGCTTGCTTTCGATTATCTGGATGCGCCCCCGGTCGTCGTGGGTGCGAAGAACTGGATCACCCCCGCCCACGAACTTGAGGAGTGCTTCTTCCCCCAGCCCTCCTGGATCGTGGATGCCATCCATGAGCGGATCCTGCCGCTTCCCGGCCATGTCTGCAGCCACAACTGCACGGAACTGGAGCAGCTGCGCGAAAACAAGTACGGCATCTGATTTTCTTCCCCAAATTCAAACCATTTTTCTCTTCCTTTCATATAGCGATGGGAAGCAGTACCCATTACGGTACTGCTTCCCATCGCTTATAACGAAACCCGCCAGATAGACTCTGGCGGGTTCCGCGGCTTTACCAGTATTATCTGTATTTGTGCGCAAACAGCTCCTTCATGATCGCACTGCGCTCCTCTGGGGTCAATCCATCGTTGACGCTGAATACACGGACATTGTGCGCCTCTGCCTCTCTCACAAATTCAGGCGTGAGCATACTGTCCCCCACCAGTACATCTACATCGTCCAGCGATGCAAAGGTGAAGGGATGGCTCCGTCCGATCTTTCCACAATCCATCAGCATCATTGTGCAGGCTGCTTTCCGAATCACCCGCTGCTTCAGCTGTGCCTCCTGTAATGAACCGCTTGTAAAACCACCATTAAAGGAATAGCCGGAGGCAGCCATGATCGCCACATCAATGTTCATGCCATCCAGCATCTGCTCAGCCTGCGGTCCGGAGCATGAAAGCGTCACGCCGCTGACCTGTCCCCCTAAAAGTGTAATATTGTAGCGATTCTTCTGTGCCAGCTCTGCCGCTGTGTTGGCCGCGCTGGTGACCACTGTATAGCTGCCCTCATGCAGAAAATAGGTCAGCGTCAGAATTGTGGACCCCGCGTCCAAATAATATGCATGGCCCGGATATACCAGATCTGCGGCAATCCTGGCAATGTCTTCTTTTGCAGAGACATTCTGCTTTGCGCGGCAGGTAAAATTCGCTTCTTGTCCGGCCATGGGGCTCTGGGCAGCAATCGCACCGCCGCGGACGCGGATGATCCGTCCTTCCTGCTCCAGCTTGGTCAAATCCCTCCAGAGCGTCATCATGGAACAGTCCCCGATCAAAGACTGCAGCGCCGTATTTTTTGCCTCACCATGCTCCGTAATATAGGTAAGGATTGACATTTGTCGTTCATTTAACATGAATAAACCTCAACTTTAAAGAATCATTTCCCCGTATATCGAATCTCAAGAGGATGCGTCCCTATAAATGCCAGCAGCGTTTTCAGATCCCGAATGCCCGTATTGGCACCGACACATTGAATAACGTGCGCGGAAGCAGCGGTCCCCAGGCGAACACAGTCCTCCATGGACCCGTTCCGCAAGACGCCGCTGAGAAAGCCTGCCACAAACGCGTCTCCCGCACCGGTAGTCTCCACTACCGGAACATCGTAGCAGCCGCAGTAAAAGGACAGCTGCGCCGTTTTGCAGAAGCAGCCCCGGCTTCCCAGCTTGATTACCACACATTTCACGCCGCCCTTCAGGAAGAAATCCGCCATGGCTTCCACATCTTCCGTGCCCGCCAACAGCATCGCCTGCTCCTCACTGGGAAGAAAATAATCCAAGTAAGGATAACATGGGGATAATATTTCATTCCACCGTCCTGTTGGGTCTTTAGTCACATCCATGGACGTAATCACACCGATTTCCTGCGCCATTTTCAACAGCGAAGCGGCCCCGTTGGCTCCGTCAAAGTTGGGCAGATGGAAGGTGCTGCTTAGTTGGAGAATTTTGCACTGCCGCAATAGGGAGAGATCCACATCCGCCGAAGTAAACTCCCTTGAAACACCGGGAAAGTAATAGAATGCCCGGTTTCCCTCCTCGTCAATGAGGATATTCATTTTACCATGTGGAGTCTCTGACCGGATTGTGTGGCTCATATCAACTCCCGCCCTAGTGCAGATATCCATAATATAATTCCCGCACACATCCGACCCAATGCGGCCCACATAGGTTACGGAGTTCCCAATCACTGCCAGATCTACAGAATTGTTCAGCGCATCACCGCCGGTCTTCAGCAAAATCTCCTGTACATTGGTACTATCGTTGTTAAAAAAGGTGTTAGATACGGGGCGGGTGATAATATCTACTAGAGTTTCTCCAATACACAAAACGTCCATATTTCATGCACTCCTAACGCTAGTTTAATACTGATTCCTTCAAACTTTTTCAAACATTTCTCGGATATTCTCATGTCAAAAGGCACAAATCATCCTTGCTGACGCATAAATCCGCTTTTCCAAAAAAGAACGCCCCACAGTCCTTTCAAAACAGTAACGGTGGCAACGCCCACAACTGTCAATAGTCATACAATTATGGCTAATTATAACATTTTAATGTTAATTAGTCAACATTCACCACCTGTTTTGTTAATTTTGTTAGCGTTCGTCAGGAAAACTGTTAGTGTCGGGAATTCGTGCCCCCGTTTTTTGTCGGGAGCAACGAACCGCTTTTTGTCGCAAAACCGGAAGCTAATCGATAGAATTTCATAGTACCAACAACCCAAAATAGCAAATAAGTATTATTATTTTTGCCGGTCAGCCAGCAGCTCAACGGCCTTTACTTTGCCAGTCGTATAGAAACTGTATCCAGCTTTTTCCTGCGGAAGCTCTCGCCCCGCAGTTTGAATCGCAGCCTCATCAATGATGCGGTCCAGCGCACACAGAAGAGTATTGACGAATGGCTTCTGCACCCTTTGAAAGAAACGGAAG
>JAGZAC010000311.1 GCA_018370615.1 Clostridiales bacterium | reverse complement strand
TCTCGCTGCAGAGAGAAGCGGAACAATCGAATAGGATATAGGGTAAATCAACACAGGGGGTAGATTGAACATGGGCACCGCCAGGGATGTGTAGTTCCCATATAGAGAGGTGGCCGCCTCCTGGGTAAGTCCGGTAGACTGGAGCAGCTGCTGCACAATTGCCGTATCGATAAGGTTGGTAAGACTCATCACCGATGCACTGACAGTGATTGGCAGCGCCACAATCACAAGCTTTTTCAAAAGCGTTTTTTGGGACAGTACTGTTTCATCTACTCCAGATACTGCCACATATTCCGCGTCATACTGTTTTTCCTTAAAGAAAAGCTTCGCAAAGGTGAGGAACATCATCCCAAGGGCGGCGCCGATGGTAAGTCCCACCACAGCATACGCAGCCACGATGTAAATAGGCTGCTCCATGCGGATCGCATACAGGGCAAGGGTAACTCCGATGGCAAGCTTGCACACTGCTTCAATCAGCTGGGAAATCGCCGTGGGGAACATGGACTGGTAGCCCTGAAAATACCCCCGCAGCGCACTGGAAATGCAAATGAAGAAAAGCGTTGGCGCAATTGCCATAATGCAGTATTTTGTATTTTCCGCACCAATCAGTGTAGAAATGGGGCCGGCCCCCAGCAGCATCACCAGCATTCCCACAATGCCGATTAGGAAAAACAGCACAAGAGAAATGTGCAGAATCCGTTTCACCTGCCGGATCTTCCCTGCCGCCCTGCTGTCCGCTACCATGATGGAAATAGCGGTGGGGAGTCCTGCCGTAGATACCATATACAAAAATGTATAGATCGTATAGGCAGAGTTATAATACCCCATGCCTTCGTCCCCCATAATGTGGTTCATGGGGATCTTAAACATCAGTCCAATGGCCTTTATAATTAAGTTTGATATTGTAAGAATCAGTACGCCGGAAAAAAACAGCTTGGAGCTGGTGCGCAGTTTCCCTTCCTTGCCGCTTCTTCCGGATTGAATTTCTCCACCTACAGTATCTTTCACAATATAGCCGTGCCTTCCTCAGCATTTGCCGTCCAAACTATAACCACGCTTGCAATCCGACAGCAACTGGAACGTGAAAAAGTAGATTTGGAGCAATAAATTCTCCATTTTTCACGCTATATGTTTATTATGTAGGGCGCAGGCGCCCGTCAAATAATAAATTCTCTGAATACGGAATTCATAGGAATCATCGACACATCTACGGCACTCTCGGAGAACTGCCGGAGCCGTCCACGCAAATCCTGTATCCACTGATAATGTGCCGCATTTGCAGGATAGCCGTCCGTAATACGTAAAAAGTACCTGCCGATGAGAAAAACCTCATAAGGAAGCATGGAATTGATGACATAATCACAGCTGTCCACATAAGGAAATATGTTTTTTTCCTCATTTTCCCGCACAGAGTCCCATAGGGACATGGTATACTCCGGTGCAGAATCCCTGTGATAAAAATCTCGGACAATCCTGCGCATCAGTCGGATCTCATTTTTGTCAAAAACGGTCCCGCAAATGCTCGCCCCTTGGGCCACGCTGATATAAATGCTCTTAAATCCAAAGGGCTGCAGAATTTCCGTTATCTGCGGATAGATCGCCTGAATTCCCTCAAACACATAAATATCCCGCGGGTCCGGTTTGTATTCCGTATAGGCAATCCGCTTGCGCTGGGGAAAGTCAAATGTAGGCAGCAAAACAGATTCCCCCGCCGCAATGGACGCCACCGCCGTGGCAAAATATGCAAGATCCAGAGAATCGGCACCTTCGAAATCTTTAATTCCACGCCGCTCCATCTCCGTATTGTCCAAATAAAAGTCATCGATGGACAGCACCCTTGCCCGACGCCCAGCTCGCTCGATCTCTCCGGTCAGCTTGGACGCCGTGGTTGTTTTTCCGGAGCAGGAGGGGCCGGACAAGGTCACACAGCGCAGCTCCGCACTCCCGGCGATTTCCTCTGAAATTTGATGCAGGCGGCTCTCAAACTGCGCCTCACACTCCCTGCAAAAGGCAGCTGCCTCTTCTTTTGTTTTATATATACGATCGATTACAATCATAAATGCTTTTATTTCTCCCTAAAATTCTTGTAAAAATCTGCAGCCGTTTGGTAGAGCTGCTCTGCTTTTTCGCCGGCGCTCCTTTCGGCAAGATACTCATACGGGTATTTTTTCTCCGAGATACGCAAAATATCCTTTTTGCCCCTCACTGGTGAGACGAGCTTTGTCATAGCCGATGCCCCCGCACCAAATATGGAGTGAATCTCCTCCATCATATAAATGTTGTACAAGCATGGATGACCAGGCAGCATATAGCCTGTGTTCTCCAAATTTGCCGCTGTGTTCTTCTGCCGATACAAATAATACGGGAGATATCCGGACCCTTGCACAATCGTCGTAGAAGCACCAACAGCCGCCGCCGTCTCTTTGTCCCTTCCTTGATATATTTCCCGTTCCGTTTTTGTAATAGACGCGCCGCGCTTCACATAAAAGGTATGCACCGTAAGATTTTCCGGTGCAAGGGACAGCACTTGTTCCAGGGAACAGATAAAGCTCTCCCGACGCTCTCCCGGCAGTCCGGCAATCAAATCCACATTGATATCCCGAATGCCGCTGTCTCTAGCCACTTGGTACGCCCGATAAAAATCTGCCGCCGTGTGCCGCCTGCCTACAGAAGCTAAAATTTCGTCATTCAGCGTCTGTGGATTTACGCTGATTCTTGTCACGCCTCGGCGGACACAAACTGCCAGCTTTTCTGCATCAATCGTATCC
>JAGZAC010000310.1 GCA_018370615.1 Clostridiales bacterium | reverse complement strand
TGGAACTTGCCCCAACGACCAAAATATCACCTGCATTAAGTTTTGCTGCTTCAATAAGCTCACTGCAAGCTGTCATCGCCTGATTTTTTATTTCCTCGTAAGTTATGTTCATCTTTTAATCCTCCTAAATTATAAATCAGAATAGCCTTTTTTCTATGACTATCCCTGTATGGTAGAATTATACCATGACCAGCCGAAAAATTCAATATATTTTGTTACTTTTTTTTAAGTTTTTTTATTGCATTCACAAAACTGCAAATAAAATGAAATAACTGGAAATTCTATTTTCCACAATTGCCTAATCTTATTTATCTTCTGAATCCAAGCACACAGCCAAGTGAAGTTCCCGCAGCGCCGCATCATCCGGAGCACAAGGGCAGCCGGACATGAGCTCCGATGCATTCTGTACCTTCGGGAAAGCGATCACATCGCGGATATCCTCCGTTCCCAGGAGAAGCGCCACCAGACGGTCCAATCCGTAGGCCAGGCCCAGATGCGGAGGGATACCGTAGTGAAGGGCGCAAAGCAGAAATCCGAATTTTTCCTCAGCTTCTTTTTCCGATATACCCAGCGCTGCAAACATCTGCTTTTGACGTTCCACCGTATGAACACGGACAGAACCGCCGCCCAGCTCCGTACCGTTGAGCACAATATCGTATGCCCGGGAGCGAACTGCACCAGGGTCAGAAGATAGCTTTTCCATATCCTCTTCCATGGGCATGGTAAAGGGATGATGCTTGGCATAATACCTTCCGTCCTCTTCGTCATACTCAAACAGGGGGAACTCAGTCACCCACAAAAAGTCGAATCTGCCCTTTTCTATCATGCCCAGCCGCTTTGCAATTTCACACCGAAGCGCGCCCAGGGAATCGAACACCACTTTGTCCTTTGCGGCTACAATCAGCACAAGATCTCCCGCACCGGCGCCGATGGCGTGAAGTATTGCTCCTGTCTCTTCCTCCGTAAGAAATTTTGCAAAAGAGGAAGAAGGCGCTTCCGTATTTTTATACCAGGCAAGCCCCCCAGCACCGTAGTCTTTTACAAAATCTGTGAGAGAATCGATTTCCTTTCTGGACATAGAGGCACCGCCGGGCACATTGATACCCCGTACACTGCCGCCCTCTTTCACACAGTTGGAAAAAACGGAAAATCCGCAGCTCTCCGCCACAGAAGACAAATCGCAAAGTTCCATCCCAAACCGAGTGTCTGGTTTGTCACTGCCGAACCGCCGCATGGCTTCGGCATAGGTAATTCGAGGAAATGGAGTTTTCAGGGGAAGATGCATAAAGTCCCGGAAAACCCGCTCCAAAAAGCCTTCGTTGATGCGGATGATATCCTCTTCATCCCCGAAGGACATCTCCAGATCGATCTGGGTAAACTCCGGCTGCCGATCTGCACGGAGATCCTCATCCCGATAGCAGCGGGCAATCTGAAAATATCGGTCAAAGCCCGCATACATCAGCATTTGCTTATACAGCTGGGGAGACTGAGGAAGTGCGTAAAAGCACCCCGGATGTACTCTGGAGGGCACCAGATAGTCCCGGGCCCCTTCCGGCGTAGGCTTAATCAGCGTAGGGGTTTCAATATCCACAAACCCGTTTTCCGCAAAATACTGGCGTGCGATGCCGCTGATCTGGCTGCGTGCCATCAGATTCTTCTGCATATCCGGGCGGCGTAAGTCCAAAAAACGGTAAGTCATACGGGTTTCGCTGTTGGTGGTACTGTTCTCCACAATAGGAAACGGTGGCGTCTGTGCCTGGGACAGCACTTTGAGTTCGTCCACAGCAACTTCAATTTCTCCAGTGGCAAGCTGATCGTTCACCGCACCCTCTCCTCTGGGACGAACGACTCCCTTCGCACATAGCACATATTCCGAGCGCACGGAAAACGCTTTGTCAAATATAGATTTTTCTGTATTCTCGTCGAAGGCAAGCTGCACGATTCCGGTCCGGTCCCTCAGATCGATAAAAATCAATCCGCCAAGATCCCGCTGGCGCTGGCACCACCCCAGGACGCACACGTGTTCTCCCACATTTTCGGCGGACAGCGTGCCGCAGTAGTGGGTGCGCTTGTCGTTTTTTTCAAAAGTTTCCATTTTGTTTCCCTCTCCGGTTGTTTTACACATCTATGATGTAACATTATAGCAAACCATATATAAAAAAGCAAGATTGAGAAAAGGGATTCTCAAAAAAGCGGGCGCTGATGCGCCCTGCTTTATTGTGCACCGCCCTCCTTAACGGCCAGATTGTACTCTTCTGCCAATCGGTTCCAGGTAGGTTTATCTACAACTCCGGTGGGTTCCAGCCCCACTACTCGCTGAAATTCCATCACAGCGCCTGCCATTGCCTGATCATACTTATAATTAAGCGGCAGATATGCATAGCAATCATAAAACAGTTTAATTTCATTGAGCATAATTTTTAGTATACATACTAGATTGCTGCGTTCTCCCATCTCTACACGATACCCCGGCGTACTGGGAAACGGACGAATGGGCTTGCTGCCTTCAAAATATTCCTTGCTTTCAGTATAAACCTCATAGATCGCATCCCATGTATTCCGGTCCGCCTCTCCTGTAGGCAAAATCCCCCGGGTCTGTTGGAAATGCTGTACTGCATTTTTTGTATTTTCTCCGTATATCCCATCTCCTCTTACATATAACGCAGAATCATTTGTCCACCGGGACAGCTTTCTCAGATAATCCTGCATTTGCCGAATACGTTCTTTATCATTATTAATATCAATATATGCCATTTTCTGGCCCTGCCTTTCCT
>JAGZAC010000309.1 GCA_018370615.1 Clostridiales bacterium | reverse complement strand
CAATGCTTCTGCAGAGTTGATCGCCATGGGTTTTTCACACATAACGTGCTTGCCTGCTTCCAACGCGTCTACCGTGATGTAGCTGTGGGAGCGGTTGGGTGTGCACACATGCACCACATCGATGGAGGTATCCTCCAAAAGCTTTTTATAATCGGTGTAGACCTTTGCATCCTTGCTGCCGAATTTTTCCTTCGCAGCCTCTGCACGGGACAACTCCAGATCACAGAATGCGACCATTTCTGCCTCGGGAACAGTTTTAAGGCCAGGCATATGCTTTCCATTTGCAATTCCGCCGCAGCCAATAATTCCAATTCTTACCTTACTGTTTGCCATAGTAGCCATTCGTTCTTCCTCCGAACTCCTGAAAGTTTATGTACTTTGTTCCATTTTAATGAATTCATTTTGCGATTGCAAGGGCATTCAAACAAATTATTTGACCATTTTTCAATATCGTGTTTTTGCACAAAACTCAATATAAATTTTGTGCAAAAATCCAACAAACTTAAAAAGCAAGCACCCGCCTGGGCAGGTGCTCGCTCTGCATTACTTACCTTTTCGTCTCCATTACGCTGATATACTTGTTACCAGGAGCATTGATAATATACAGTCCAGACAGCGCCGCCGGAGTGTGCCTGTATGGGTCTCAGGTATATCCGCCTTCATAGAAATATACTCTCGGTAACAGTCTCATTTATCCTCCGTATAAAAAATACTCCTTACAATATTCTCCATCTGGTCCAGCTTCTGCTCCATATCTGCAGCCAGCTTCAGTTGATTCCGTGCGCGGTCTCGATTGTGCATGGGATAGCGGATTTGAAAATACGTATCCCCTGCAAGATAATCGGTAAGAAAGCGAATTCCCGTTTCCAGCGCCATCAGATATGCACCCATGGGCAGCCCCCGCACCTCTTCCTCCGTCAGCACGCCCCGCAGCTCCACAGCAAAGCCCCGTACCAAAACTGCAAACAAATCAAGATCCAGTTTCACCTGGGTCAAATCCGCTGCATCCTCTCTCGCAGTAGATGCCCCAAAACGGACAGCCTCTCCAAAGTCATACAGAACAGAGCCAGGCATCACCGTATCCAAATCGATGACACAGATTCCTTCCCCAGTATCCTTATCCAGAAGAACATTGCTGAGCTTGGCATCATTGTGCGTCACATGGAGGGGAAGTCTGCCATCGGCAATTCGATCCACAATGTAAGCGCAGTCCTTTTCTCTGGCCAGCACAAAGCGGATGGCATCCTGCATTTCCGCCACACGCCCCATTTTGTCCTGGGCCACCGCCGCCTTCAAATCGGACAGCCTGCCCTTTGTATCATGAAATCCAGGGATCGTTTCATACAGCGTTTCCACTGGATAATCGGACAGCTGCTTCAAAAACCGCCCAAATGCCACAGCACTTTCATAAAGCAGCTGCGGGTCATTTGAAAAGTCGGAGGAAAACACATTGTCGATTTCCAAAAACGCCCGCCAGAATCCGCCTTCCGGATCGATATAGCAGTCGTCTCCGGCCTTTGTTTCTATAATGGTGCGGGCCATTCTCCGGGGATCTCCCCCAGAACGTGCAACCTTCTGTGCAATATGACGGCTGACGCCTTTCACATTGGACATCAGCCGCCGCGGACAACGAAACACATCTGTATTGACACGCTGCAGGATATACTGCGGACTGCCTTCGCCGCAGTCTACGAGAAACGTATAATTGATATGTCCTGCAGATAATGGAGCAAAATGGACAGGAACTGCAGCAAAGCGAAAAGCCGCAGCTGCATCTTCAAGATATTTTGCAGACATACGTGCCCCCTACAACATACAAAATCAGCTTTACAGATATTTTCTCACAATGGCGTCCATTTGATCCATCTTCTTTTCCATATCCGCCACCAGCTTCAACTGATTGCGGGCACGGTCCCGGTTGTGCTCCGGATAATGAATCTGAAAATAAACGTCTCCGTTCAGATAATCTCCCAAAAAGCGGATCCCCACTTCCAAAGTCATGAGATATGCACCCATGGGAAGACCGAGCACCTCTTCCTCCGTCATCACATCCCGAAGCTCTCCCAAAAAGCCCCGGACAAAGGTTTCAAACATTCCCAGGTCAAGCTCCACTTTGTCTAGGTCTGTTTCATCCTCTTTTGCTGTAGACGCGCCAAACCGGATAGCATCTCCGAAATCATAGAGAAGAGAGCCGGGCATTACCGTATCCAAATCGATGATGCACACGCCTTCACCCGTTTTCGCATCCATGAGAACATTATTCAGCTTTGTATCGTTGTGGGTTACACACAAATTGATTCTGCCGTCGGCAATCCGATCAATAATATAAGAGCACTTGTCGGCCTTGGACAATGCAAATTCAATTTCACTGCGCATTTCTGCCGCACGACCCATCTTATCCTCCGCCACTGCCTGCTTGAAATCGTTCATTCTGCTGACAGAGTTGTGGAAATTGGGAATCGTTTCATACAGCGTATCAGCCGGATAATCGGACAGCTGCTTGAAAAAGCGGCCAAATGCTACCGCACTTTTGAAGAAAAGCTCTGGTGAATCAGGAGAATCATAGGAAATCACATCATCGATTTCCAGATATGCCCGCCAATATCGTCCGTCCGGATCGATGTAATAGTCGTTACCATCCTTCGTCTCGATAATTTTACGGACTTCCCGGTCGGGATTTCCCCCTGCTTCCTTCACTTTTTTCGCTATATGGCGGGTCACGCCTTTAATATTGGACATAAGCTCCAACGGCTATTTAATAATATCCGTGTTGACCCGCT
>JAGZAC010000308.1 GCA_018370615.1 Clostridiales bacterium | reverse complement strand
CAAAGGGTACCCAATTTTATCCAGCAAGTATAGTATAAAAATTTTTATTTCATTTTCTTCTTTGAGCTGTGCCATCTGATTTACTTCCCCATTCTTATTTATTCAGCAAAATATCCCATAAAAAGGCGGGGAATCAATACCCCGCCTTAACTTACCGAAATGCTTTACCTTTTCGACATTAGACTTTGAATCACGTAACGCATATCGTGCTCCGCCCGCGGTTCCTGAAAGCCATAAGGTGTGGTCAGCGGCACCCGGCCGCCTTCTCCACAAATTTTACCAAATACCGTTCTGCAATGCTCCCCATGAAAGAATGCTTACTGTGCTGCCGATTCGACAGCTTCTATGGATTCCTTATATTCCATATAATCGCGCATTTTCATTCTCTTGAAATCTCTGCCCCAGTAAGTATCTCTAATACCGCTGAGCACGTCATTGTTGTAAATGTATGCATCCTTCAAGAACAGCAGCGGCATTACAGGCATATCCTCCAGCAGAAGTGTCTCAGCCGCATGCAGTCTCTCCGTCTTCGTTTCACTGTCACTGCCGGCAGCATACGCCTCTTCTATAATTGCACTGTAGTCCTCGCTGTTATAACCAGTGATGTGGGGAAATACATCGTAATCGGGAGATTCCATATCCACACCGTTTCCAGAGAATCTGGCAGCGAAAGGCGCCAGCGCGGAAAATGCATCGGAAGAAAGCATCTGATAGTCAATAGCAATCACGTCAAAATCTCCCGACTCATATGCTTCCATAAATATATCTCTATAGGTATCCGACTGATTCGCTTCCTCAGAAGGCTCCAATTCAGGAGACAGGCTTTCCACATTTACCGTAAAGCCCAATTCTTCCCAAACATTCGCCACATATTCTGCAATCGCCAAATCAACCTCGGAATCACGCACGGTGATACTGAAAGAACCTCTGGTCACACCGGCTTCTTGCAGGAGTGCCTGCGCCTCGGAAAGATTTGCTGTAGTTGCGATAATATCGCCGCCTTCTTCCCGGAAATCTCCCTCTCCATCGGCGTCAAATACCGTATGAGGAATCAGTCCTGTGGCCGCATCAGCATAAACTATCAGCTCTGCAAGCGCTTCCCGGTCAATGGCCATGGAAAGTGCCTGCCGTACCTGTGCATCTGCAAACAACTCGTTTTCTGTATTGAAGAAGTATGTATGCGTTACCGGGCTGTCGCTGATGATAGCTTCCGATTCATAATCTGCACGAGCAGACAACGGCAAATCGCCCATATAAAAGATGTCGTTGTTTTCGTAGCGTTCCAGCTGCGCTTCCTTGTCGCCGTATCCGTATTTTACTACGATTCTGTACGGGATAACATATTTGTCCAGCGCCTGGTTGGAGTCTGTATCCCGATAGTAGTAGGCAGAGCGCTCCAGCCGCATCTCCTCTCCAACATCTATGCCTCTGACCACGAAGGGCCCGTTGCACACCATAGAGGAAGCACGTTTAGACCATTGGTCGCTGGAGTCAACCTTATCTGAACGCAGAGGAACCAATGCAACACTGGCACAGGCCCGGAAAAACGCATCCAAATCCACTTCTTTTTCGGCAAATTCGATCTCCAGCACATAGGTTTCCACAGCGTACACACCCAGGTCATCTACGGAAGCGTCACCCATTTTGATCTCCCGCGCATTTTTTATATCATACAGGAGAGAAGCCGCCTCACAGGCCGTGGTAGGTTCCAGAATCCGCTGCCAGGCGTATACAAAATCATTAGCCTGAACAGCACGTCCATCGCTCCACTTATTATCACGCAGATTGATCTGTATCCGGTATCCGTCCTCTTCGCTTTCCGGAGCCACTTCTTCATAGCTGTCCATCATAGCCTTTTCCCAATTGCCATCCTCATCCAATCTGGTCAGCCCCTCATAGACAAGAGACAAGATTTGGGCCGCTGCAGCGTCTGTATAGGCCAAAATCGGATCATAATCATAAATTTCATCGGCAAGGTACATAGTAATGATCGCGCCCCTGTCGCCGTCCTCTAAAGTGGAACAGGAAGCAAACGCACAAACGACCATCACTGCCGCAAGTACAAAAGAAAGCACTCTCTTCATGGTTTGGAACTCCTTCTAAGACTCACCCAAAAAATCACCCGGCACGCCGGCTGCATCAGCGATCCACAGACGAACCGCATTCATGAAATTATAGCATAAACAAGATGAGAAATCAATCGTCTGCCGGGGGAACACGGAAATATTCATCCATTTGCACAATTTAAAAAACCGTGTTTCGTAACTTTTGAACAGACATTCTCTGCCGTTTGCCGCATCATATGCATGGATCGCTGAAAAATGCAGATACTATTTATTATTATACCTATTTTTGTCAGAAAGGCAATAGCCGTCATGAAAAATTCACATTCATACCCTGAAGTCTCTGAAAATACAGCAGATCCAATTTATTGCCGTACCGATCTGGCCTGTGAGTCCAGTCCAGCAGGGGAAAATATTCCCGGAACAACCTACCGGGAATATGAAAAATATGGACTTCAGATAACAGATTTACATGTGTTAAACAAGGAAGGAGAACGACATACCGGTCAGATCCGGGGCCGGTATACCACATTGTATTGTCCGGTGATCCGATACTGGGAAGAAGAACAAACAGAAAAGACAGCTGCTGTCTTAGGCGCCCTCCTCCGGGACTATGCCCGTATAGCTGTGGGGAAACCCGTAGGCGCCGGTACCAAAGTACTGGTAGCAGGACTTGGGAACCGATACATCACCGCAGATGCCGTAGGACCGCGAACAGC
>JAGZAC010000307.1 GCA_018370615.1 Clostridiales bacterium | reverse complement strand
AATTTCCTAAAATCAGAAGATGATAGCGGATCTAATCATTCCGATGGGTATACCTTTTTAAAAGTAATTTCCAGCTATGTATTTCACCGTCATTTTATGTCCTTCTACAATCATGTTTTCCCTTTCAAACTTCGAAGTTCGTATGGGGGTCCTCTTTTTGACCATCTGGCTGCAATGCTACCAGCCTGCTTTGAAGTCAAATTGCCGTTATAACCTTACTTCAGGTTAACACCAACCTCGCTGCTTCCATCATAAACGATCCATAACCTCTCTAGCCTATGGTACAGCAGTCTTATTAGAAGACATCTTTTTTCATTCCTTTTTGATCTTTATTTTTCTTGCGTCTGTAACTATAGTATTGGACAGGCAAGGTGCTTTATGAATATAAATTTAGCATTTACAAAAAACAACACAAGGAGCAGCTAAATATTGTGACTCGCATCGCTCATAAATCTTATAAAAATGAACAAAAATAAACTAAAAGCACTATTTTCCCCATTGTAGTATTCCCTCGTTTTTGTGCGGAGAAAAAGAAATGGCAGGAATGAGAGGCATACTCCCAAACCTGCCCTGACTTGTTTGTGAAAAAATGCAGATATAAGTTTATATGTATAATGGCAAAAGAAAGCACCCTGCCGGAAGCAAGGTGTTTCTTGTAGCCATGTTGAGTTCAAATTCATTTGGTGTCAAAGTGGTGTCAAACCGCACTTTTTAACCATTCATAAAGCTCGAAAACACTATGTTTACAAGGGTTTTACTTATCCACCGGCTTCATCGTCGGGAACAGCAGCACATCCCGGATAGAATAGCTGTCAGTGAGCAGCATCACAAGCCGGTCAATTCCAATGCCTAAGCCGCCAGTAGGAGGAAGGCCGTATTCCAAAGCGGTAAGGAAATCCTCGTCGCTGATACTGGCCTCTTCATCTCCTGCAGCTTTTAATTGTGCCTGCCGCAGGAATCTTTCTCGCTGGTCAATGGGATCATTCAGCTCGGAGAAAGCGTTGGCATGTTCCCGCCCCATGATAAACAGCTCAAAGCGTTCAGTATAACCCGGATCGTTGGGCTTACGCTTAGAGAGCGGAGAAATTTCCACCGGGTGCTCAGTAAGAAATGTAGGCTGGATCAGCTTGTCCTCGCAATACTCTTCAAAAAACAGGTTGAGGATATCTCCCCGCAGGTGATGGGGCTGATACTCCAGCTTATGTGCCTTTGCCGCTTCACGGCAGGCTTCCAGATCCGGAAGCTGGTCAAAATCCACTCCGGCATATTTTTTTACTGCGTCTTTCATCGTAATGCGTTCAAATGGCTTTTCCAGATCGATCTCAATACCGTTGTACACGATCTTGCCGGTGCCCAGCACCTCTAAAGCCGCATTCCGGATCAGTTCTTCGGTAATGCGCATCATACCCTCAAAATCGGTATAGGCCTCATACAGCTCCAAAAGGGTGAATTCCGGGTTGTGCCGTACATCGATTCCCTCGTTTCGAAATACCCGGCCGATCTCATATACCTTGTCAAAGCCGCCTACGATCAGACGCTTCAAGTGCAGCTCCAGCGCAATGCGCATATACATATCAATATCCAAGGCATTGTGATGGGTGATAAAGGGGCGCGCAGAAGCGCCTCCCGCTACTGTATGCAGTACAGGAGTTTCCACTTCAAGAAAACCCTTTTTGTCCAGGAAATTTCGAATGGAGCGGATAATATGAGAACGCTTTATAAAGGTGTCTTTTACCTCTGGGTTGACAATCAAGTCCAAATACCGCTGACGATATCTCAGCTCTGTGTCTTTTAGGCCATGATATTTTTCCGGCAGGGGCAGCAGGGATTTGGAGAGAAGTACCAGGCCGCTGGCTTTCACCGAGATTTCTCCGCGGCGAGTGCGGAAGACTGTGCCTGTCACTCCAATGATATCGCCGATATCATTGGCACGGAAGGCGCTGTAGGCTTCTTCTCCTAAAAAGTCAATTTTAATGTAAAGCTGAATTTTCCCTTTGGCGTCTGCCAAGTCCAAAAAGGTTGCTTTTCCCATATCGCGCCAAGCCATGATACGTCCTGCAAGCTTTACTTCCCGGCCGTCAAACTGTTCGAAATTTTCATGGATTTGCTGGGTATAAGCAGTGCGTTCAAAGGTGGTAATGGCAAAAGGATCCTTTCCGGCGGCTTTCAAATCTGCCAGTTTTTGACGGCGGATCATCCGCTGCTCGGACAATATTTGTTCTTCATTTGACTCCTGCGCCTGTTGATTGATGTTTTCCTGTTGTCTGTTTTCTTCCATTTTGCACCTTCCTCAAGTATAAAACATGGATAAAGCATAAAACGCACCAAGCCTTGAACCATGAAAATAAAGCGTTTTATTTGGAAATCTCCACAACTTCCAGCTGCGTCACTCCGTCAGGGGTTTCCACGTCTACAATATCCCCTACTTTGTGCCGCAGCAGGGCCTTTCCGATAGGGGATTCGTCAGAAATTTTACCGTTGAGCGGGTCAATTTCGCTGGAACCTACGATATGATAAAACTCTATTTCGTTGAATTCCAAATCGCGGACCTTGATTTTAGAGCCCACATTAACATGCTCAGTGGAGAGGTCATCCTCATCTACCACCTTGACCCGTTTCAGCATAGCCTCAATTTCCGCGATACGGGCCTCTACAAAAGCCTGTTCATTCTTCGCCTCGTCATACTCGCTATTTTCTGATAAATCGCCGAAAGAGATGGCAACCTTAATTTTTTCAGACATCTCTTTTCGTTTTACAGTTTTTAAATATTCCAACTCGTCTACGAGTTTTTTCAG
>JAGZAC010000306.1 GCA_018370615.1 Clostridiales bacterium | reverse complement strand
AATCGGCACTGCGGCGGCGGCCCTGTTTGCCGCTCAGGTTATTGATAAGCCCAACAGCGTGCTGGGCCTCGCTACCGGCTCCTCCCCCATTCCCACCTATCAGAAAATGGCAGAGATGTATCGTGAGGGAGCGGTTGATTTCTCCGGCGTTACCACATTTAATTTGGACGAATATGTGGGCTTGGATCATGATCATGACCAGAGCTATTATTACTTTATGATGGAGAACCTCTTTAAACATATCAATGTGCCGCACGACCGCATTCATGTCCTGTCCGGTACTGCTGCCAATGTGGAAGATGAATGCCGCCATTATGAAGAGATGATTGAGGCTGCGGGTGGTATAGATCTTCAGATTCTTGGCATCGGCCGCAACGGACATATTGCATTCAACGAACCCGCTGATGCATTTGCCCCCACCACGCACATCGTTGAGTTGACGGAGAGCACGATTGAGGCCAACAAGCGCTTCTTCGCCAGCGCTGATGATGTGCCGCGCCGCGCTCTTACGATGGGTATCGGTTCGATCATGAAAGCTCGTTCCATCGTAATCATTGCCACCGGAAGCGATAAGGCGGAAGCCATCAAAGAGATGGTTAACGGCCCGATTTCACCCTCTTGTCCGGCATCCATCCTGCAGGTTCATCCTGACACAGTAGTAATGGTGGACGAAGCAGCGGGAGCCCTTCTGTAAATCCTATACCAAAAAGCATAAGGCGGGTACCCCCCAGGTATCCGCCTTATTTCATATGCCAAATCTTAAGTTTTTACAAATTTCTCGGCACAGAGCTTTTTTTCATTGCTTTTACTGGTATAATGTGCCCATGGTCACTATGTGATGGACAAGCCTTGTGGGATGCCCCTGGGGCCTGGAGAAATCGGCTGTCGGCAGGAGTGGCCCCCCGCCTCTGCATGGCACTACCTTGTCTCCCTCTACGCCTATGGTATTAATGTGCCCAGCGTCTCTACGTCTGATGGCAAACAATGCGGGAAGTCCCTGGGCCTGGGGCCGTCCCTTTGGGCTGTTTGGTATAAAATGCGTCAGCATTTCTCGGGAATGCTGACGTTAAACATAGACTAAGAGCCGCATGGGGCAGCGTTCATGGTATACTGGTAACGGTTACAAATCGAAGTTTTTCTTTTTGGAATCTTTTTTGACATTTCTCGTCCCCGGGTTTATAATGGGAAAGCTTTTTGTGTCGTAAGGAAAAATACTCTATAGTTTTTTCGGTAGACTATTTATAAAAACATAGATTTTAAAACAGGAAAGGATCGGGTTCGCAGCATGAGCGGAAAACACACCAAAGTAAAAAACGACAATAAGGTTGTCGTGTCCCCCGAGGATACGGCAACACCTCATTCCAAACGAAAAAAGAAAAAGAAACTGACCAAAGGACAGATTATCAAACGGGTAATGATCGGCGTCATTGTCTGCCTCTTTTTGGTGGCCGGCGGTATCTTTACCTATATCGCCTATCTGCTCAACAGTATGGATGTCGTAGATATACCGAAAGACGATACTCAAATCAACATCAGTGACCAGTATCAGGATAAAAAATATGACGGTATCCGCAACATCGCCGTATTTGGTGTGGATCGACGCGGCGGCAATGCCAATACCCGTTCCGACGTCATTATAATTCTAACCCTGGACAATCAGCTTAAAAAAATCAAGGCTACCTCCCTATTGCGGGACAGTTATGTATCCGTGGAAGGATACGGAAAGACAAAATTAACACACGCCTATGCCTATGGCGGTCCGGAGTTGGCCATCAAGACCATCAATTCCAATTTCAATATGAATATACGGGATTTCGTCACTGTGGATTTTGACTCTATGGCCAAAATCGTCGACGCGGTAGGCGGTGTGGATATCGAAGTGACGCAAGGCGAACTGGAAAGCCTAAACAAATGCATCGACGAATATGCCGATGCTTACGATATTGAAGAGCGAACCTACGTCACCTCCGCTGGTATGCAACATCTCAACGGCATGCAGGCATGCGGATATGCCCGTGTGCGGTATGACCATAACAACGGAGATGACCGGCGCCGCACGGATCGGCAGCGTCGTGTTATGGAGTAAGTCTTCAACAAGGCGTTGACTATGGATCCCGCCGGATATCTTTCGCTGGCGCAGACATTGCTCCCCCTAGTGGAAACCTCTTTCTCCGCCGGAGATCTGATCGACCTGGTTGGTGAAGCCACCGATATTCTCACCAACGACGGAGCGGAATTTGAACAGGCGCGTTTCCCCATGGATGTCGATGCTTCTTTCCCGAGGATTGACGGAATGGAAGTGGTAGATTTTGATCATGAAGTAACCAACGAAAAGCTGTACAACTTCATTTTCGAAGACATCGATCCTTCCGCTACCACCACCGGCAACACTTCCACCACCTCAAAAAACAACAACTAAAGCAACGCCCCTATCAGCGGCCACCGCTGATAGGGGCGTTTGACTATCCTCTTTGCTGATCTTATGAAGCATCCGGCCTCGTTTTCAACCGGTCGAATAATTCCCTCGCCCATTGGACGGTTTGAGGCGAAGTGGCTGCCGTTGGGGGAATTTCGTACACACTTCCCACCTCCCGGTATTTCGCTTCCGCCATCAGATGACAGGGCAAAAAATCCACTCCGCTTATAAAGGAAAAACGATTGTACAAATCCGCTATACCGGCAATATGCGCTTCCTCCGTATTGATCCCGGATACCAGCAGACAGCGAAGCCTCACGGTCGCCCCGTTGCGTCCCGCTGCTTCCAGATTGTTCAGGATACGCTCCTGGCACGCACCGG
>JAGZAC010000305.1 GCA_018370615.1 Clostridiales bacterium | reverse complement strand
GCAGGCGGCTCCCCAGGAAACAGGGATCAACAGATAAAATTTCTACATAATCACATCAAAATAATCTTCGCACTCCCGAAATCGCCGCAACGTCGCATCCCAATGCAGCTTAACACGATAACCACTTCGTAGTGTATCTCGAACAAGATGCAAATAGTCTCCTTCCAGGTGCCATATCGCATCCACGAGATCTTCAATTGATGCTGGACACTCTTCAATACAGAAAATCGCAGGCGCATTCAGTTTATGGGCAGTTTCTTTAAGCACCTTACATACCTGGACATATTCTGCAACCGTCTGGCTTGTCTCTGTATCTGGACTAAACAGCAAAACCCCAAAACCGGCTTTTGCAGCGTTAATCACTATTTGACCGGCCAGCGCAATTCTCTTCTCACCTGTCAATACTACAAGTTCCTTACGATGCAGAACACCATATATCTCATCGATCTCCGGATACCCGGATGGAATCACCATTTCATCATCTACCTGCATACTAAGTTCACCCTCTGCTCTGTTTCGGCACAAAAGTTCTATGTACTAATATCGCAAAAAAGGTTCTCCCATTTTGTGATAGAGTCAGGAAGAATACCTTTATAGTTTTGATAAAATTCCATTAAATCATCACGAGATATATAAACAATGTCCCCATTATAATCCTTTACGTAATGTGGTGCGTATAAAAACACCCTATACCCGTGGGCCAAAAAATCCTTATATGTACTGGCAACCAGCGCAATATCCTTCCCACCCTTTACCTGAACCACCGCACGACCTGGGTGTAAAAAATCTCTTGAACGAAACTCACACTCAACCGCAATAGTCGTAGACTTGTTCGCAATAGAATTTGAAAGCAGATAATAATTGTACTTGAGCTGGATATAATCAATAACCAGTTCCTCCAGTTCAAACTCTGGTAAATTATCCAGTAAATTTCCGTTTATTGGCTCCACTTGGTACTTTTCTGTTTTTGAAACAGCATTGAACGCATACCGAGAAAACTCCAGGATTGTCCTGTCATAAATACGTTCTGCCGTTCCTCCACGTGGCCGGTTAAACGATGCTTTGATCTGTCCTGGTACTTCCAAGCCGTACAGATATGCTTCCACAGGAATTACGGCACCAATGTCTTTCTCTTTATCACAAAAAGATTGTGCCCCAACTTTAGCTCGGCAAATCCAGTAATAGCCGTTCATATCCCTTGTCCAAAATAGGTCGTTTTCCCGTGCCGCATTAAAAATATGATGCGCCGGGTTCATACGATGCCCGTATGATTTCTGATACTCAGATACAGCTCTTAGGTATTCTGTATAACTATGAGTCCCCTCAGCCAAAAAGCTCCAGCCAATAGCAAGGTATTGCTCTTTTGGATTTCCCAGACAGAATTTAATCAATTCATCTCGATTTTGACAGTCAGTTTTCAAATGAATCCGCACTACATAGTCATTGCAACACATAGCCTGTTTTTCCCTTTCTATGACAGTATGACAATTTGAAAACTTCTTAACCACGGAACCATTTTCTAAACCATCCTCTCTTTTTTTCCGGTTCCTTGCCTTGCTGCTCCACCCCATCCTCACAAGCCAGAACTTGCTGAATCGTCCCTGCATGGAGGGCCTGGGCCGCTGCCGCCGTCTGCTGGGCGGCGGCCAGCGCATCGGTAAGCCGGGTAATGGTCTGGGCCTGCTGCTCGATCTGCCGATCTTTTACTTCAAGCTGCCCCTGCAGCGTGTCGATGGTGGCCTGTAAAACTGCCACCACACCGGCATCTTGCGACTGCTCCGGTACCGCTCCAATGGAACGCTCCGTATGCGCTCCATTGGAGCAGTCATTTTGCAAAAAGTCTTGTTTTATCAGGGTTTCAGCCTGCTCCGATAGATACAAGACCCCCTGTACCGTATGCGCATACGGAGCGCAAACCGTATGCAGCTTACCCTTGTACCGCTTATAAACCGCCTGCTTTGATACCCCTATCTCGTCGGCTATCTGCCGGATCGTTTTCATACCTTCACACTCCCCGCACTATCGCTGGCGGGTGTGTCTGGCTGCTTTGCTATGTACTCCATCAGTTCCTCGTCAAGCTCAAATGGGAACCTACCCAGGCGAACGGTTTCCTCAAAAAATAAAACCGTCACCTCCTCCAAAGTCAGGCCATTTTCCAAGCAGACCTTTTCTGCCTGTTCTTTCAGCTCCGCATCGATCTCCAGCGTAACTTCAACTAACTTCCCCATTTCCATCACTCCAACAACCGGCCATAATCCCGTTTCGCATAGACTACACGAGCGACCGTCACCAGCTTTTTTTCTTCGTCCACCCAATAAAACATCAGATAATTTTGCACCAGGATCTTTCGATACTCATGTTTCAATGGACGGATCGGCTGGTAGGCCGGAGTTGCATATGGAAATGTAAGTACACTCTCCGCTGCATCAACCAGCTCCACCGCCAAATGATCCGCCGCATCCGGGTTTTGCAGTTCCCCGCTGATATACCGCACGATCTCAAGCATATCTTTTCGGGCAACAGGCAAATACTCTAATTTATACAACCTGTTCCCCTCCAATAGCGGCCTTCATCGCTTTCAGCACCTCTTTGGAAGAATAGCGCTGATCCGTCAGCTCGGCCTCTCTCTCAGCCTCCTGCAACTTGAAATATACCTCGCTCTCAAATTGCAGGTTTTCAAATGCCTCCATGCTCAGAACAACCATATCACCATAGCCATTCTTTGTCAAAAAAACAGGTTGAGCGGTTTCATGCACAGTCTTTGAAATGTCAGCAAAATTATTTCTCAAATCAGAAACGGG
>JAGZAC010000304.1 GCA_018370615.1 Clostridiales bacterium | reverse complement strand
CTTCAAATCAGTTACAGACGGTGGATTTTCTGGTTATGAACAAAGCGGCCGCTGTCACAACGACAAGAACGATTGCCGCCAACGGAAAGGCTGCGCCAGTGGAGGGCGCGGAAGAATTGCTGGTGATGGAAACGCTCGCCAGACAGGCAAGCCAGTTTGGATCCATCTTCTCTTTAAATTCTATTTTCAGGAATTTGGGTGAGCCTTTGCAGGAACCGCTCAAGGTGCAGCCTTCCCAATATTCCTGTCCGGAAACCAAGGTTTGTTCCGTGGATTTCAATTCTATTTTTGTCCAGTTTTTACCATCATCCGAGACATAGGCAAACAGATTATTGACCGCTTTATCCGCCCCGGTTATGCTGTAAGCCTCCAGCTCAAGCGAAATGCCGTCCGTCACGTCGAGACATTCCTCCAGATTATAAGTAATATATTGTGCTTCCGGTGCGGTTTTTCCGAGGAGGTAATCCAGCTTTAAATCCGGGTTTGGGGTAACCGCCAGCCCTTCAGAGTGCTCACAGCTCTTTGCATATTCCTCGGAAAAATCATCTTTGAAGTTTAAACGGAGATTGTCCCCGGGCTTCTCTCCGGAGTTGATATAGGTTATTTCCGCCTTGCGCAGACCCAGCCCGTAGTGTTCGCGAAGCGTTTCCAGTTTTATATACGCCGTGTCGGCCGGCAGCGCCCCATCGGGAGTGATTTCAAAGGTGGACGTGATATCCTTTGCCCCGTCAGGGTATTCCTGACTGCCGATTTCGGCCAGCGGACTGGTTTTGACCGGAATTTTGGTATAATCCACGTTATCGGCAGAGGCATAAACGTTAATCTGCATCGAATAATCGAATTTGAAGTTGTTCATAGTAAATTTGAAATCTTTGATTGTACTGCCTTCCTGACCATAAACCAGCCATCCGCCGAACGGGTCGGGCTGCAGTTCCTTTCTTTGGATGAATTTTTCCCCCTGTACATATGGGCACTCAATTACTTCCCATACCGATTCTCCGGTTGCTTCCACCTTCATCGAATCAAAAATTTTATTCAAGTCATTGCAATCATCTACAAAGGTTTCTTCCGCAGCGGAAACAGACAGCATGCCGATACCGGAACAGAGCATGATCCCTCCCAGCAGAACTGTAGCGATCTTTTTGGGGATACGTTTGAACATGTTTTACCTCTCCTTTTTAATAATATTTTTGGTGTATGGGGATTCCCTTAACCGATAGGGCATTCCCCTTCCGACCGATGTCTGGACTGGCGTGGGCGGTGATTTTATTCGCCATAAATTTCCCACAGCCGTTTGGTTTCCTGCGCCAGAGCGGTAATTGAAGTATTCTCAAAGCCCAGAATCTGTGCATCAAACTGGTCATTAATTACGTTTTTCCATTTTTCAGGAATTTTTTTCGCACCGTTGTATGCTCCCATAATTGATCCTACGGTGGCACAATTGCAGTCTGTATCATGCCCGCTCATCGCCGCAAAAGTTATCGCCTTTTCTAAATCTCCGAAGCTGTATAGTACTGCGGCAGTACAAATCGCCGCATTGGGAATGGTGTGAATTACGTTGTATCCACCGAAATTTTCCTGAATAAAAGCGATGATTTTCTCCGGATCTTTATTTTGATTCACGAAATCTCTGGTTGTGACAACCGCTTCATACAGTCTGGTCTGCTGCGGAATTTCAGCAAGCGCCCGGTTTACCATTGTACTTACCTCTTTTTCACCAAAAGAGGCAGCGATCAGGGCAGCGATGTACATTTCGCCGTAGATGCCGTTTTTCACATGGGTGAGCGCCGCGTCCTTGAAAGCGATTTTAGCGGCTTCACGAGGATTGCCCGCAAAAGCATAACCCCACATATCCGCCCGTATCTGCGCGCCGATCCATTCCCGGTAAGGGTTCATATATGTGGCGGATTTCCGAACAATTTCCTTGTGATTTGCAGGTTTCCCGCCCATGTAATTGTCATCAAGGCAGGCAAAGTTCAGATAGGCTGTTCGTTCCGCCGTACAGAGTAAACGGAATGGCAGCGACCACAGCCAGATTGAGCCCAGATCCCAGGTGTCCCAAGTTATGTTATATAAGCGTAAAACCTGAAGATTCAGCACCGTGTAGCGTGTATCGTCGTCACTGGGGACCTGACCTATATGCTCCAGCGTGGTTGTCAGACTGTTGAGCTTTAGGCCGTCCTCCTGCGCAGCTCGTGAAACTGCGGGCACGTAATTATTCAGTGGCCAGGCATCGGCTTTCTCATACCAAGTGCGGATGGATTGCGGAGTCCACATCTCAATGGGCATACCCAAAGAAGAACCGATGAAACGTCCCAGCCAGGCGCCGTAAAATCGATCATCCATTTCGCTGTTGGGCGGATTTTCGACAAGCCCCATACTTTCGGGAACCTGCTGCATGATACTTTCGTAATCGGAAGGTTCCTGATAGGGATAGTCAGCCCGCATGGGTAATGCATGCATGGCATAGTACAGTTTTTCTTCCTCCGTTTTATCTCCTGCACACAGAGAAGCCTTCGCCTTGAAGGCTTCTCTGTCTATGGCGACCCCCTCTTCCCACAGCTGGTCGATTTCCGCTTCCAACCAAGCATTCCGGGAGATGTCTGGATCTCGCGGAATATCCACCGGCTCTACGGGAGATTCGATTGCCGAGCTGGATGGATCAAGAGCCTCTCCTCCGCTGTCAGAGGGGCGGGTGGCATCACAAGCAGCGAAAGCCAGCAGCAGACAGCAGCAGATGCATAGTGCCGTCAGGCGTTTGACCGTCAACAGCATGTCTTCCCTCCTCGAATATGTTTATTTTATGTACCGGGT
>JAGZAC010000303.1 GCA_018370615.1 Clostridiales bacterium | reverse complement strand
ACACTATAAAAAAAAACAACGAACATACAATCTAGGCTAGAAAAAAAAGCCTCCCTTATATAAGAAAAAAGCCGCGGACATTTTGTCCGTGGCTTTTTATGATTTATACTATCAATACATTCCGCCCATGCCGCCGCCGGCAGGAGCAGCAGGTGCTTCCGGCTCAGGCTGGTTTACAACCAACGCCTCTGTAGTCAATACAATAGCTGCAACGGAAGCTGCGTTCTGCAGCGCGCTGCGGGTAACTTTCGCAGGGTCGACAATGCCTGCTTCAATCATGTCGCAGTAGGTCTCATTGTATGCATCAAAGCCGTAGCCCTTCTTATCTGCGTTCATGATCTTTTCTACGACAACAGAGCCTTCAAAGCCGGCATTTTCTGCGATTTGCCGCACCGGTGCCTCCAGTGCTTTTACAACAATCTGCACGCCTGTTTTTTCATCGCCTTCTACTGTCTGCAAAAGCTTTGCAACGTCAGCGATGATATTCAGATAAGCCGTACCGCCGCCGGCAACAATGCCTTCCTCCACGGCTGCACGGGTTGCGTTCAGTGCGTCCTCAATGCGCAGCTTCTTTTCCTTCATTTCTGTTTCAGTAGCAGCGCCAACCTTAATAACAGCTACACCGCCGGCGAGCTTTGCAAGACGTTCCTGCAGCTTCTCCCGGTCGAAATCGGAAGTGGTGGTTTCAATAGCGCCCTTAATCTGATGAATTCTGGACTTGATTTCATCTGTACTGCCTGCGCCGTCCACGATAATGGTGTTGTCCTTGTTGACCTTCACCTGTCTTGCACGGCCGCACTGATCAATGGTGGCATCCTTCAGCTCCAGACCCAGCTCGCTGGAAATTACCTGACCACCGGTGAGGATGGCGATATCCTGAAGCATTTCCTTGCGGCGGTCGCCGAATCCAGGCGCCTTTACTGCAACGCACACAAAGGTACCGCGAAGCTTGTTGAGCACCAGTGTGGTGAGGGCTTCACCTTCCACATCCTC
Organism: Clostridiales bacterium; assembly: GCA_018370615.1. GTDB lineage: Bacteria > Bacillota > Clostridia > Oscillospirales > CAG-272 > Avispirillum. Next base: position 1,823 of record JAGZAC010000303.1, on the reverse strand, counting down.
TGCCACAATCAGAAGCTTTTTGCCGCTCTGTACAATCTGCTCCAGCAGCGGCAGAATCTCCTGTACGTTGGAGATTTTCTTATCTGTAATTAAAACCAGAGCGTCATCCAGGACAGCTTCCATCTTATCCGTATCGGTTGCCATATAAGGAGACAGGTATCCGCGGTCAAACTGCATACCCTCTACTACTTCGCAGTATGTTTCTGCAGATTTGGATTCCTCTACTGTGATCACTCCATCGGCAGTAACCTTTTCCATTGCATCGGCAATCAGTGTACCAATCACCTCATCGCCGGAGGAAACAGTGCCGACTCTGGCGATGTCGGAAGAACCGTTTACCTTCTGTGCGTTCTTGGTGAGGGACTCTACTGCTTTATCAACGGCCTTCTGAATGCCTTTGCGGATTACCATGGGGTTTGCGCCTGCGGCCACGTTTTTCATGCCTTCGTGAATGAAAGCCTGTGCCAGCAGGGTAGCTGTTGTAGTACCGTCACCGGCAGCATCATTCGTCTTGGTAGCGACTTCCCGTACCAGCTGTGCGCCCATATTCTCGGCGGCGTTCTCCAGCTCGATTTCCTTTGCGATGGTGACACCGTCATTGGTGATCAGGGGAGCACCGAATTTCTTATCCAGTACTACGTTGCGGCCTTTGGGGCCCATTGTGATTTTTACTGTGTTTGCAAGCTTATCCACACCGGTAATCAGTGCGCTTCTCGCTTCTGTTCCGTACAAAAGATCCTTTGCCATATCTCAAATCCTCCTTATATTTCACTCAACGATGGCCAGAATATCGCTCTGACGTACAATGTTGTATTCAGTACCGTCGCATTTTACTTCGGTGCCGGAATACTTGCCTGTGATTACCTTGTCGCCGACCTTTACAGTCATCACGACCTCTTTACCGTCAACCATTCCGCCAGGCCCGACAGCAACAACTTCGGCAATCTGGGGCTTTTCCTGGGCAGTTCCGGGAAGGATGATGCCGGCTTTGGTGGTTTCTTCTGCTTCTACCGCTTTTACAATTACACGGTCTGCAAGGGGTTTCAGTGTCATGATATTTACCTCCTAATGATTGGTGAATTTTTGGATGGGCTTAGCACTCGTTTCACTTAAGTGCTAAACTATGTGTATCATTATAGCACACATAAGGAAAAAATCAAGAGGAAATTGGAATCTTTACATTTATTTAACAAATAAAATTTTCAGCAGAACAAATCGAGTGCTAAATGGAGAAATAAAAAAGATTTTACAGGGGAATGGAGAAAAAACAAGCTGAATATATATAGATGAAGAGAAACCACGGGGGCGTTTATGGAAGTCATCAATACCTTTCTATCGGGGATATTCATGCCTGTGCTTTTAATGGGCGCGGGGCTTCTTTTTGCATTTCGACTGCGCTTATTTTATATTTTCCACCCCATACGTTTTTTTCGGACGCTAGCCGATGCCCATAAAGGCGGCGGTGTTTCCCCTTTCCGTGCCCTCAGCCAGGCACTTGCGGGGACACTGGGTGTGGGAAATATGGCGGGAGTGGCTACGGCCATTGTGGCGGGCGGACCAGGGGCGATTTTTTGGATGTGGATCAGCGCTCTGTGCGCTATGAGCGTAAAATATGCAGAGGTCCGCATTGCAGTGGATCACCGGTGCACAGGTCCGGAGGGGTTTTACGGTGGTGCCATGTACTATATCCGGGATATTTTCGGAAAGAAGCTCCCCCGTATAGGCGCCATAGCGGGGGGTGGATTTGCTGTACTGTGTGTGGCAAATTCCCTTATGACGGGGAATATTGTACAAATGTATGCTGCTGCCTCTGTTTTTCCCTG
>JAGZAC010000302.1 GCA_018370615.1 Clostridiales bacterium | reverse complement strand
CGGGCCAGATACAGCCCGATCCCGATCCACACCACATCATGTACGGCGTCCTCCCGGTAAAACCGTTTGAAGATTGTTCCCTGGTGCTGCTCTGGAATCCCAATGCCAGTGTCGGCAATGTCAATCTTCAAATACATTTCCCATGCCTCCACCTGCACATGAATTTGACCGCCCGTCGGTGTGTACTTCACGGCGTTGTCCAGAATATTAAACAGCGCTTCGCCCGTCCACTTCCGGTCATGGCACGCCTCCAAATGCTCCGGGCAATCCACCTGGACGTCGATTTGTTTCTTTTCGGCACCCAGCAGGATACCGCCCAATGCAGCCGCGAGGGTATAATAAATCGGCTGCTCCTTTTTCTCCAGAGAGATAACGCCCGCTTCCAGCCGGGAGGTCTTTATCATGGCCTGCATAAGAAAGTCCAGTTTGTCAAGCTGGCCTGCCTGCGCCGCCAGAAATTCCTTTTGCTTCTGCGCCGGAACGTCCTGCTCCATTAGGGTGCTGTTGATTATTTTCAGATTTGCAATCGGTGTTTTTACCTGGTGGGAGATGTCGGAAATCAATTCCTGCAAATCGCTCTGCTCTTTTGTGATACTGTTTTTATTTTCCTGCATGACCTCATACAATCGGCCAAGACGGAAGTTGATTTTATAAAACAGGCTTTCTTCCTCTGCGGCCTGCCGTGGCTGTTCGGCCCCGGACAGCATATCGTCCAGCATGGCGCAAAAGGCATCGGAAAAATGTGCCAATTTCCGGCGGATCAGAGCTACAAAGCAGATAACGCAGAGCAGCACGAAAAGACTGAACAGGAGTACATACCAAACAGCGGTAGTGTTCCGGGTCAGTACATAGACAGCAGCAGAAATGAATCCTGCTGCCAAGAGCAGAAAAACCCCTAAAAAGACGCAGGCTTTATTGATGGAGAGCTTTCGTATATTCATTTCTGCGACCCTCCAATCCACATATAGCCCATACCGTACACAGTCTTGATATACTGGCGGCCATCTGTTTCTATTTTGTTCCGTACCCGGCTGATCGCAGCGGTCAGGGCGTGCTCGTCCACAAAGTTGCCATCCGCATCCCACAATTTTTCAAGAAGTACCTGCCTGGTCAAAACAATCTGCGGATTTTTCGTTAAGACCTTTAAAAGCCGGTATTCTAGAGGGGTAAACACCAACGGCTTGCCGGAAAGGGCGGCAGTCATTTCCGAAAAATTGATTGTCAGCGCACCGTCCTCATAACAGTCGCCGCCGGATTGCTTTTCAAGCCGCCCCAGCACCACCGCTAGCTTTTTTTGAAAGACACTCATGGGGAATGGCTTTGTCACATAATCCTCCGCGCCCAGCTCGTAGCCTTTCAGCATATCGCTTTCCATATCGTTTGCGGTCAGGAAGATAACTGCCGTATCAGGGCAGCGTTCTTTTGCCTCCCGGCAGAAATCAAAACCATTCCCGTCCGGCAGGTTTACATCCAGCACAATCAGATCATAGTCCTGCTTCGTCAGAAAATCTTTTGCCTCCTGTTTTGTCAATGCGGAATCCACCGTATATCTCGCAGCGTTTAAGTTATAGCATAAGGTATGATTCAAAAGGTGGTCGTCCTCAACTACTAAAACACGCATCCTATCACACTCCTTCACATTCAGCGTAACACCTAAATGTCACAGAAACCTCACGAGAAAATTATTTTTTTCTTTTATCAGCCGGTTTTTCCGCATTTTGGAGTATCAGCCAGATTCGGCTAAGGTGGATCACACCATCAATCCGGTTTTCCGCACATAATTTCTGCACCCGGCGCTCGGATAACTCCTATTTCTTTGCTGCTTCTTGTACCGTCATATATTCAAACATAACCAACCTCCTACTGATAATTGTATTTTTATTATAGTCGGTCAACCGAATAATAGCAATGGTATAACTGTGAACAAATTCCAAATAAAGGTTCTCAAAACTACTCGCAAGCAATGCATCTTTACGTAAAAGATGCCTACCAGGCAGAAATTTCGTTCCCGTAATTCCTGCCTGGTGCTTGTTGGTGACATGTCCCCAAACCCCTGAGATCATCACCTGCGGTGATGGCTGCACGTTCCGTTGGAACGCTGAAAAATTGAAACCTAATATCTTACCAAAATAAAAAAATGCTATGCAATCAATGAACCTTTTGCATAGCATTTTCTATTTTTCCGTTTACCTGGCACAAGTCATAAGTTTTGCAATGTTTCCTTATGGGCTACTGCTCAGGAGAAATCCCGATAGGCTTTTATTTTATTAATACTCCTTAAGTTTTTAGGAGTCAGCTTAATTATGAAAAATCATAAGCAACAGCATCTTCTGTTAATAATGTATTAGTCCAGCCTACACAATAAGCAGCATATGTATTAACGTTAAGGCTATTTAAGGATATTCCGGCTACTCTCATAATATCATAATAATACTTTACCTGTGAGTAAGCTGCTACATTATCTCCATAAATATCCGGTGCTCCGTAACAATGCATAAGCTCGTGAGTAATACTTCTTGCAGTATCATCAGCAGCAGAATTGCCCGGTCTTACAAGAGATACGATATCAATATCGCTTAAACACATCATGGAAGAACGTCCGTTGTATTCAATAAATACAACATAAGATACTCCATCAGCACTATATTGTGATTTAAGCGTATCAGGCATCATATTATATGTCTGAAGCTGTTCTCTGAGCATTGTCTGCAGTGATTTTGATGTACCGTTTACAGTAATATTCCATATGGTATTGCTTGAAGGGACTGTTATTGAAATATTATTATTAGGTATCAGAAGTGAAAGATTAGAATTGGTATTTGCATTTTCAAA
>JAGZAC010000301.1 GCA_018370615.1 Clostridiales bacterium | reverse complement strand
AGCAGACAACCGGATTTCGGAAACAGACCGGCGGTTTTGTGAGGCACATCAAGCGGCGTATGTGGATGCAAAGGCTTCATTAAACGAATTGGAGTATATGTGGACAGATATTGTCAGCCAGCAGTCAAAGCTTTTGGAGCCGGCCGCAGCGGTCTGGAACAATGTGCAGGAGTATACACATCTTTCTCGATTTTCCGAACAGGACATTCGAAATCAGCTGGAAGAGTTGAACGACCTGTTTATTTCCAATCTGGTGCGCTATTTTAACGACAGGTATAAGGTATCCCTCGATGCCGACAGCATCATGGGTACTTTGCTGCCGCATAAACCCAAAAGCGATTATTTTTCTCCGAATACAGAGGCAGTGGCTGAATACCATCAAAAGCTGCGCACTATGACGGTGAGCTATAAGGATGTGCTGGAGCAAATATTTGTCCAGCTCGGCGGCCGGACTTTTCGGGAACGGGCACTGGATGAAATCAAGGAAGCGTGCCATCAAGCGGCCTGGTGTACTTATAACGGGAAGGCAGAGTATGAACTGAAAAACGATACTGTCCGGTTTACCTATGGCTGTAGTTTTGAAGGTTTATTTGGCAGTTGGAAAATAACTGACAGTATGCGAAAAATTCTCCGGGGGCTGGCATATTTTGAAACAGAGGTTTTGGGATATTATCCCACTGCCATTGCCAAACTGCTTGATTGGGGGTATAGAGAGGAGCCTATGGTTGAATTTTCCGATTATACCAAGCTTCAATCGCTGCGGCTATTCAAGAACGGTCGTGTAGATGTCAAATTCAAAAGCAAGGACTATGCCAGCCGGTTTGTGTCCGAGTTTTTGGGCGTTGTCTGCTGACGGAGGTGAGGCAATGAAGTATGCGTTTTATGATACCACTGTACCGCAGGAAAAGCGGCAGGAAACAAACGAAAAACTGTTGTATCTCATTGACAGCGGCAAAGCTGAGAATTATGGGATCAGCAGTGACGACATCTATAATCTGTATACCGGTGACGGCGGCCTGCATGGACTGCGCCGGCAAGATTATGAAAATTACGCTTCGTACAGCGAAGCCAAAAAGGAGATTGAGAACGGGCAGTTTTTTACCCCGCCTATGCTTTGCCGCCTGGTAGCAGAAGCATTATCCCCACCGCAGGATGCGGCTGTTGCCGATCTGGCCTGCGGTGCAGGGGCTTTTTTCAATTTCATGCCGGCAGAAAGCAATCTATACGGCTGTGAGCTGGACATTAAGGCATATAAGGTGGCAAGGTATCTCTATCCCCAGGCGAATCTGGTGAACGGCGATATCCGTTCCTACCAACCGTCCGTCCGCTTTGATTATGTGGTCGGAAATCCTCCGTACAATCTTCGATGGTGGGTGGACGATGACGAAGAGATACTATCACAGCTTTATTACTGCCGGAAGGCGGCGGAGCTGCTAAAGTCCTTTGGAATTCTGGCGATGATCGTCCCTGCGTCCTTTTTGTCGGATGATTTTTCTGATGGGACATCTATCCGGGAGATGGAAGAGCGATTTAGCTTTCTGGGGCATGTGGCCCTGCCTGCAAACGCTTTTTCTTCTTTGGGAGTGCGGCATTATCCGGTTAAGCTGCAATTCTGGCAGAAGCGCGGTGAAGGTGTTGAAGCACGGCCGTATCACATCAAAGTGGATCGGTTTTTAACCGTTGGCTTTGATTGTGGGAAAGAGGCGGCATGGATTTCCGAACATCTGCTGAAATCCGCCGCCCAGCTGCTGGGGAAGAACCGATATTCCGCCGTGCGGGAGCTTGCGAAGGAAAAGGAACTGTCGTCGGAGTTCCTGTACCAGGTGCAGAAAATGCTCTATCAGATCAAGTGCCATCCGAAGCTGAAGGAAAGTTATGCTAAGTGCTACGAGTATTTTTACCGGTTCTGCACAGAGACGCAGCCAATGGATATGAAATATGAGGAATGGGTGAAAAAGAGGCTGACGGAGGCTAAAGTGCTTGCCTATCTGAAGCGTACCCTTCAAAAGCAGAGCGCCCAGCCGCCGCAGGATAAGATTGCCCTGGTGAAGCGGGACTATGATTTTGTTTATAAGGGCTACAGCGGCAAGGCACGCCGGCAGATTCCAGCAGAAAAGCGGGCGCCTGTCCCGATGTACGAGATTGTTTCCTCAGACGGCGCGTGGGAATTTCCCGGCTATGAACGCCTGGTGAGAAGAAAACAGCGGGAATATGTCGAACAGAACAGGCCCTTTGCTACTATGGAGGAAGACCCGGAGATTGGCGCGTGGCTGGAAAACTTTCATCTGTGGGATTCTGAAAACGAAGAGGAAATCCGCCTCAACGATATTCAGAGACACGATCTGAACCTGATGCTGCAAAAACGGTATGGGCTGCTTCAGTGGGAACAGGGCAGCGGTAAAACGCTGGCCGGTATCGCCTCGGGGCTGTACCGGATGGAGAAGCAGCACATTCACCATACCTGGGTGGTATCTCCGGCCATCTCTATCCGAAACAACTGGGATGTAGTTTTGCCAAACTACGGCTTATCCTATGTGTTCATAGAAAAGCTTGCAGATCTACAGAAGATATGCCGGGGTGATTTTGTCCTGATTACGCTGAACAAGCTGGGCACATACCGCCGACAGATTAAGCGATGGGTGCGAAGGTACGGTCAAAAGCTGCATCTTGTCTTTGATGAGAGTGATGAGATGACCAACCCTTCCAGCATCCGGGCCAAGTCCGTACTGGACTGTTTCCGGCGCTGCCGTTGCAAACTTCTGACAACCGGCACAAGCACGCGGAACAATATTTCGGAGTTTGCGCCGCAGCTGGAACTGATGTATAACAACTC
>JAGZAC010000300.1 GCA_018370615.1 Clostridiales bacterium | reverse complement strand
AAGCAAGTACTGCAGGACTGAAAAATCTGAAAGGCCACCGCTCCGTAGGCGGCATGCGCGCTTCCATTTATAACGCTATGCCCCTGGAAGGCGTAGAGGCACTGGTTGCCTTTATGAAAAAATTTGCCGCTGAAAATCCGAAACAGTAATATATATTTTATCGTAAGGAAGGCTCTGTAAATCATGAAAAATATAAAGCTACTAAATAAAATCGCCGCATGCGGCACAGACGAATTTGACCCCGCCGCATATACCGTAGGCGAGGATGTGGACGCACCCAGTGCAATTATGGTCCGCAGCGCCGCTATGCATGATATGGAATTCGGCAGTGAGCTGGAGGCCATTGCTAGAGCCGGTGCTGGCGTCAACAATATTCCGGTAGATGCCTGCGCCGACAAAGGCATTGTGGTATTCAACACGCCGGGCGCCAATGCGAACGGGGTAAAGGAGCTTGCCATTGCAGCACTGCTGCTGGCGTCCAGAAACATTGTGGACGGCATCAACTGGACCGGCACACTGGAATCTGACGTAGCAAAGTCTGTGGAAAAGGGCAAGAGCAAGTTTGCAGGCTGCGAAATCAAAGGGAAAACCCTGGGAGTCATCGGTCTGGGCGCCATCGGCGGTCTCGTGGCTAATGCCGCCAGAGAGCTTGGAATGAACGTGATGGGCTGTGACCCGTATATGACTGTAAAAGCCGCCTGGAAGCTGAGCAGAGGCGTGAAAAGCGCTACTACATACGAGGACATATATAAGGCTGCCGACTATATCACCCTTCACGTGCCTGCAACCCCGCAGACCAAAAATATGATTTGCGCCGAAACCCTATCCATGATGAAAGACGGCGTAAAGATTATCAACCTGTCCCGGGCAGACCTGGTAAATGCGGACGATATGAAAGCCGCCATCGCATCCGGCAAGGTAGCAAAATATGTGACAGATTTTCCCAGGGAAGATCTGATCAATCAGCCCGGTATTATCACCATTCCCCACCTGGGCGCTTCCACCGAAGAATCGGAAGACAACTGTGCCGTTATGGCCGCTCATGAGCTGATTGATTATCTGGAAAACGGCAACATTACAAATAGTGTAAACTATCCTGCGATTTCTATGCCCCGGTCCGGTCTGGATCGCTTGGTAGTGCTCCATAAGAATCAGCCGGAAATGCTCACCAGCATCACTGCTGTGCTGGCGTCTGACGGCGTAAACATCGACAATATGACCAGCCGCTCCAAGGGTGATTACGCCTGTGCCCTGCTGGACTGCGTGGGAACCGTCACCCCGGCACACGCAGCAGATATCGCCGCAATTGACGGCGTTATTCGGGTACTGATAAAATAAATGAATAGAAAACTCAGGGAACCTTTTGTGAAAAAGTTTCCCTGAGTATCTTATATCTTTGTACTGCAAAGGATGCGCTCCTGCGCATCCTGTTTTATTATACGTGGAAGAAATGGAGTTATTATGCAAATCCTTTTTGAAGACAAACACCTGATCCTTGTCGTGAAAGAGCCGGGCATTCCTTCCCAGGAGGATCCCAGCGGACAGCCCAACATGGTACAGCTGCTTTCTGCATCTCTTTCCACACCTGTACTATGCGTACATCGCCTGGACACGGCAGTCGGCGGCGTGATGGTATATGCCAAAACGAAAAATGCCGCAGGTGCTCTGTCGACACTCTTTCAAAAGGGAGAAGTGACTAAAAAATATTACGCCGTCGTCCACGGGACAGGCACTGGCGGCACCATGCAGGATCTGCTATACCATGACAGAAAAATCAACAAATCCTTTGTGGTAAAAACGCAGCGAAAAGGCGTAAAGGAAGCGGTATTGGAATACGAAATCATACAGGAACAAAACGGGCTATCCCTAGTAGATATCCGCCTGGGCACCGGACGCGCCCACCAGATTCGGGTGCAGTTTTCTTCCAGAGGCATGCCGCTCTTGGGAGATCGGAAATACGGTTCCACCCAGCGGTGTCCCATCGCCTTATGGTGCTATCATCTCTCCTTTATACATCCTTTGACCGGGGAACAAATTGCCAGTACTTGCCTGCCCCCGCAGACAGAGCCCTGGACACGGTTTATGCCCTGGGCGGCAAGGCTGTTACCTCAAGACAATATGTAAATTCTTCGCTGGTTCCTCTACTATCCGGATATTGTCGTGTTCCAACCAAGTCCTCCCTTTTCATTCCGATTTTCTCCATCAGCCTCGCTGAATTTACATTTTTGCTGTCGCAATGGGCGATGAGCTTACGAATTTTTAAGGTATCGATTGCATATGCCTTCAGCGCAAGTGCAGCTTCCAGTGCATATCCCCTTTTCCAATAATTTCGATGGAGGATCCAGCCAAATTCCCCCACATTGTTTGATTTGTCCCAACTCAGGGAAATAGCACCGATATGATTTCCCTGGAGCAGTATTGCAAACTCAAGATCATCGGGAGCATCCTTCGCCCACTGCTGTTCTGCCCATGTTAAAAACTGTTTTGTCTCCGTCAGTGCATGATTCGGCAAGTAAATCATATATCTGGTATTTTCCACATCGCTGGCATAGGCATGGGTAGTTTCTAAGTCGCTTATCTGCAGCGGTCTGAGCCGCAAGCGTTCTGTTTTTATTTCCACATACATAGGAGTTCTCCTTTCAATTCACAAATACAAATGAATCACCGCAGGAAAATGAAACTAGTCTCCCCTGTGTAAGAGCCCTCTTTCGCTTAAAGCCTCCCCTGTGGAGGACTTGCGTAGCAAGTCCCGGGGTGGTGGCACGGCGCAGCCGTGACGGAAGGGTTGTAAATTGAACAATCCCCCAGCCTCCGCATATGCGGAGGCCGCCCCCTTTGCACAAGGGGGCCTAAACCTC
>JAGZAC010000299.1 GCA_018370615.1 Clostridiales bacterium | reverse complement strand
AGGCGCCCTTGTGGGGAGATGCGTAGCATCTCCGGGAGCATGTCGACACCATTTTATTTTCAAGGCCCCCTTGTGTAAAGGGGGCAGCCGACGGTAGTCGGCGGGGGATTGTTATTCTTCACAACCCCTCCGCCGCTGAAGCGGCACCTCCCCTTACACAGGGGAGGCTTACCCTTACACTGGGGAGGCTTAGAATTAGGTAGGCCCCCTTTACACAAGGGGGCCTTTTATTTAAATGCTTTGTTGCGCAAGCCTCTGCGTTCTGCGCTGGAAGCTTTTTTATCATGCAAATACCGTGCGTTTCGCCTTACAGAGCTCCGATATAAACATATTGTCCAGTTCCGTCAGGGTGTATTCCTTTTTGCGGATGAGCACGTCCCTGTACATCCGTCGGTTCTCATCACAAGGCCGCTGCACGAGACCATACCGGTCCAGCAGCTCCTGCGGCACCGGCGACACCCACATAAACGTATCTGGATTCTGGTGAAGAAGCTCAAACTGACTTGCCCGCTCAAACACGTAAATCCGCCGGCGGATATTGTCTGGCAGCTCCTCTTTTTTTACCTCTGCAAAGGGCAGCGAGGGCACAAAAGGGTCTGCGTGGGCGATTTCAATATACTCCTGCAAATCGTCATAGGTGACGGCCTCTTTCTCTGCCAGAGGACTTTCCCGGCCCACCGCCAGCATATAGCGAAATTCCGTGACCATCTCACAGGCAAGGCCTTTTTCGTCCATCATCGACTTGTAGTACTTGTCGTAGGTGTCCGCGTACCGGACGATCCCCAGCTTGTAGTCCTCCTGCAGGATATTTTTGATGGTCCGCATGGAGTTGGTTTCTTTGTAAAAGATTTCCACCTCTCCGTCGCCTTCCAATAACTTGGAAAATTTCGCAAAGGCGTCCGCCACGTAGCTTGCCCGGGGGACGGAGATGGAAAAGCGCTTTTTGCGCACCGTGTCCTTTTGGAACATTTTTTCCACCGCGTCTACCTGGTTTAAGATGTTTTTCGCGGAACGGATGAATATTTCTCCATCGGGGGTGAGAAACATTCCCTTGGAGGAGCGGTCGAAAATGGTCACTCCCAGGGAAGCCTCCAATTCCTTCACAGCGCGGCTCAGATTGGGCTGCCCCACGTACAATCGCTCGGCGGCTTTGTTGATGGACCCCGCTTCCGCGATTTCCACCGCGTATTTCATATGCAATAGATTCATGGCAGCCTCCCTGTGTGTGCTATAGAAATATTGTACCATATAAAAGGAGGAAAATCTACAAAAGAAGGGGATTTTTTACCGCAAAACCCGGAAGAGGAAAGTTTCTTACATTATAAATAAGGGCTCTGCAGGAACATAAAAAGCCTCCCCTGTGGAGGAGGTATCAGCGTTAGCATCAAACAAAAAGCCTCCCCAGTGCGGGAGTTGCAGTGCAACTCCTAGGGAGGTGGCTCGCCGTAGTCACCATTAAATAATGCCTCCCCTGTGCAAGGGGAGGTGGGCTTTGCGAAGCAAAGCTCGGAGGGGTTGCAAAAGAGAACAATCCCTCAGTCAGCTTCGCTGACAGCTCCCTTTACACAAGGGAGCCTTTTATTTTAATGCTTCGCAGACAGCTCCCTGCACAGGGGAGGCTTTTTTTATTTTCAAATTTGTTATATCATTTTTTATTTTTTGAAGATTCATCTTCATAATGGTCCATTGCATATTTACAGCATTGTAAAACTAAAGAGTTGAAGGAAATATTCGTTTTGTTGGAAAAATTCTTTAATTGTTCAAACAAAGGTTCCGTAAACCGAATAGTTCTTGGAATATTTGCTTTTTTTACACGTTCTTTCACTTTAAATTTATCTTTTTTTAACATATAACCACTTCCGTAACCATATATTGACATCATTATACTAATTGTGTATAATAATTAATATAACCAAAAAGTGGTTACATTTTTGGGGGGCGGTTATCTTTTTCTTTTATTGCTGGCTATTTTTTTGCTTATTTACTAGAAAGTTTATATATTCTATGGCTGATTTACGATCCTCCTTCTCTAAGGAAAGAAGCATTCCAAGCAATTGATCAATGGAAATATCTTCCAAGTATGGCATAGATAAACGATCTAAAGAATGTTTAAATTTTGTTCGTTGTAAAATATAATCTGTATTTGTATTGTAATAATTTGCCAATCCTACTAAATGACGAATCGGTAATTCATATTCGCCGTTTTCATATTTAGAATAATATTGTTGTTTAATATGAAGTTCTTCTGCCACTTGAGATTGGGTTTTATCTCTATCTATACGTAAATCTCGAATAAATTCGTTTAATGGTTTCATGCTCTTTACACTCCTTCCATACTAAAAAGAGATTAGCATAAAAGGGAATTGTTGTGCCCGATATACAATAGTATTGGTATATAATCAAAATTATAAACAACGAAAATGTTGTATAATGCTTGATGAGGAAAAACATGAACGCAGATTTTGAAGAAGAATTGCACGAGAAACGAATCGACGATGTCTTTGCACAGGGGGAAGTCCTTATTCCGGCTGCTGTCACTGAAATTATGGGCTGGGAGCCGGGGACGGAGCTTATGGTGAGCAAAACAAGTGAAATGCTGATTGTACAGGAATTCCTGCCGAGGTGCATCATTTGCGGCTCTCTGCAAAATGTCAAGGAAGTATTGGATAAATTTCTCTGTCAGAGCTGCATTGAGCTGGCAGAAGAGATGCCCTTTTATCATGAAAAAAAGAAGTATATAAAAAAAGTATGCTATGAGAATGATGAGGATTCTGAAAACAATCCTTTTGCATTTCAGGATTACGGACAAGCCGAGGAGAATGACTGCGATGATAACAATGAAGACGAAGATGACTACGACTATGACAGC
>JAGZAC010000298.1 GCA_018370615.1 Clostridiales bacterium | reverse complement strand
ACAATCTCATACGTTTAGGAATTATAGCACAAACAAAAACAAAAAGCAAGGATATTTTTAAAATTTACAAAATAATTTTTCCCTTTGTTTTGGAGATGTGTCCAGAGCGTAAAAAATACAAATAATTCCCTGCAAATCTTGTAAGTTCCGGGCTTTTGTGATACAATATGAAAAGATTTATCCAAGTGATAACAGAAAGGTTTTACTTCTATGAAATATCTTGTGGTAATCCCGGACGGCATGGCCGACCGTTCTATAGAGGCTCTGGGCGGAAAAACGCCCATGGAAGCCGCAGACAAGCCCTGCATGGACACCTTGTGCAGACAATCCCTATGCGGCACAGTTTTGAATGTTCCCGAGGGAATGGTGCCGGAAAGCGACACAGCAAATCTGGCCATTCTCTCCTACAATCCGAAAATTTACTCCAAGGGACGTTCTCCTCTGGAGGCAATGAGCATGGGGCTCACTATGGAAGATGACGATACGGCTATTCGCTGCAATCTGGTCACCCTGTCCGAAGAAGAGCCATGCTATGAAGACAAAACTATGCTGGATCACAGCGCCGACGAAATTTCCACCGAAGAGGCGGACCAGCTGGTAGCTGCTCTCAATGAAGGAATGGGCAGCAGCGACTGGCATCTCTACACCGGCGTCAGCTATCGTCATTGTCTCCTTTGGAGGGGGGCCAGTCAAACCTATCCCTTTATGCGTCCCCACGATATTTTGGGGCAAAAAATTCGTGACTTCCTTCCCAAAGAAGAAAATGGTGGCGGCGATTTTCTGCAATTTCAAAAAAACGGATATGAAATTTTAAAAAATCATCCCGTCAACATTGCCCGAAAGGAAAAAGGATTGCGTCCTGCCAACTCTCCCTGGTTGTGGAGTCCCGGCGGCAAGCCTTCTCTTCCCTCCTTTAGGGAAAAATGGGGACTCTCCGGTGCTATCATATCTGCGGTGGATCTAATTAAGGGCATTGGAATTTGTGCGGGCATGCAGGTCATCGAGGTGGAGGGAGCCACAGGCAATTTCCACACGAACTACAGCGGGAAAGCTAAGGCAGCCATTGATGCCTACGAAACCGGTGCGGACTTTGTTTATATTCACGTGGAAGCGCCGGATGAGTGCGGTCACAGAGGAGAAATTGAAAACAAGGTGCGCAGTATTGAGAAAATTGACCAGCTGATTTTGCGTCCTGTTTACGAATATCTGCAAAAGGCCGGCGAGCCCTTCAAGGTCCTGGTACTGCCGGATCACCCTACTCCCATCGAGCTGCGCACCCATACCAGCGACTACGTTCCGTTCTTTCTCTTTGACAGCGCGCATCTTAGAAAAGGCACCGCCGTCTTTTCCGAAGAAAACGGACGTCGGTGTGATACGGTCATCCACGACGGCAGTACATTACTTGATCTTATGATCAAGGAGGTGTGAAAATGGAAATAGAAAAACCGCACCAGGACAAACATACCGATTCCGACAGTCTGCAGAAGGTCTACGATGAGCTGAAGGGGTATTTCCCCGAGCAGTACGACCTGACGCCCCAGGAATTGGAAGCGTCCATTCGCCGGCGGCGGAGCGTCTATGATGTGCAAAAAGAAGAAAGTTCCGCAAGATCAGCTGTTCAGAATCTCCAACCTAAGTCTGACGAAAAAGAAAATTTAGAAGATTTATTAAAGAAATATGCACCGCCAACATCGGAAGATAAAAACGAAAAAAAATCTCCTGTCATACGTTTTTTAAGCGAAACTTTCGACCTTCTAGAAGTTTTTGTTCTCTGTACCGCATGTATTATTCTTGTTTTTGCCTTTTTTGGGCGCTTGACCCGCGTGGACGGCGATTCCATGAATGATACCTTAAAGGACAAAGAGTTTTTAATTGTCTCCAATTTGTTTTACACACCAAAGCAAGGAGATATAGTCGTCCTGCACAATACCTCTCTGGGAGTGGAACAGCTGCGGGAACCCCTGGTAAAACGAATCATCGCCGTAGGCGGACAGACAGTGAAAGTAGATGCAGACGGTACCGTCACCGTAACAGATGCCGATGGCACCGCACGGGTGCTGGACGAGGATTATATAAAACTGGAACCGTACGAAAAGGAGCCTGTGGAATGTTATGTGCCGGAGGGATACGTCTTTGTAATGGGAGATAACCGAAATAATTCTTCTGACAGCAGAGACACTCGGATAGGTTTGTTTGACGAACGCTGTATCTGCGGACGGGCAGTACTTAGAGTATTGCCGCTTAGTGCGTTTACTATTTTCCAAAATCCCCTGACAGGGTCAGAGTAGAAAAACAGAAAGGCACGGTAATAGAATGCCTTCCAAACAAATTCAATGGTTTCCGGGACATATGGCAAAAACTCGCCGTCTGATTTCGGAAAACCTAAAAAATGTAGATATTGTCATTGAAGTTTTAGATGCGCGCATCCCCTACAGCTCCAAAAACCCGGAAATTTCCACATGGATTCGAGGGAAGCCCGCCCTTACCCTTTTGAACAAAGCTTCTCTTGCAGATCCAAATGTAACAGCAAAATGGATCGGCTGGTATCAGACAAACAAGGCTTTCGCTATGCCCATCGACTGCATCACAGGAGAGGGCCTCTCCAAAATCGGCCCCCGGGTACGGGAAATCCTCACAGATAAAATCAGCCGCTTTCAGGAAAAGGGCATGACCGGCAGAAGGCTGCGGGCAATGATTGTGGGAATTCCCAATGTGGGCAAATCCTCCCTGGTCAACAAGCTTTGCGGACAAAAGAAGGCACGGGTAGAAGATCGTCCAGGCGTCACTCTCCACAAGCAGTGGGTAACTACCACCGCGGGATTTGAGCTGTTGGATATGCCCACATTGGGAATTCCCACAATCATTGCCCGCAGCCTTCTGCCGGTCATGCCCTTTTCCTGA
>JAGZAC010000297.1 GCA_018370615.1 Clostridiales bacterium | reverse complement strand
TTATGGAACCTGCACCTGCTGCAACACCGTCCAATATACCGGAGAAACCGAAAACTTATATACGTATTACTATGAAGGCAACCACCCCCACAGAGAGTATATGGAGTGTTCCTGCGGAGATGTCTATTTATTGGGTACCAATGCTGCAACGTACACAAACGTAAATTATGAGGCCGTGCATCCCCACAGAATTTACGGAACCTGTACCTGCTGTAATACCATTCAATATACTGGAGATTATAAATATGTTTCCTCTTGCACACAATGTAATTCCTAAAAATCCATGAGGCAGTTTATTGCCCCGAAAATTTAAGCTCAAATAATTTATTAAAAGTTGACAAATAAAATACACGTTGACCTCTGTAAAGCAAAAAGGATTTCGTTATCTTCTATGCCGTCTGGGAAAAATAAAAACATATCAGTAAAATAAGAACGTCCGGGTGGAGCTGCCGCCCGGACGTTTTTTTCGTCCCATAAATTTTGAAAATAAAACATAAACTGCATAAATCTGGTGATACTACCATTGGTGATGCAAATGAAAATCGGATTGCCCAAGGCGCTGTTATATTATCGATATGGAGCGCTGTGGGAAACCTTCTTCCGAGAACTTGGTTTCGATGTGGAAGTCAGCCCTGATACAAACAAAGACATGCTTACCAGGGGAATGCGAAACACCCTGGATGAAAATTGTCTGTCGCTGAAAATATTTATGGGGCATGTTCATTGGCTGATAGGAAAATGTGACCAAATTCTCGTCCCCCGATTTGCCCGGACGGGCAAAGCAGAGGAATTCTGTGTTCGATTTTGGGGGCTTCCGGACTTGGTAAAAAATACTTTCCCAGCTGTACCCATTCTTTCTTATAATTTGAACACGCGGGGGCACAGAACGGAAGCTTCTGCCTTTATCCGAATGGGACAAGCTCTGGGAAAGAGCAGACAGGACTGCTTTCACGCATACTGTGCGGGATGCCGGGCACAGGAAAATTTAAACCAACAAAATGTACTTGCGCAAAGAGAGCAGATGCACACCGGATGCAGAAAAGTGCTTATCGCGTCTCAGCCATATCTCATCCACGACGCTTATATGGGCGGGCAGCTGCAGAAAATACTTCTAAGGCAAGGAGCAACGCCGCTTTTTTCCGATCGATACTGCCGCAGACTTTGCCGCGCATTCTCCAATGAAATATCCACCGATTTATATTGGACACTGAACAAAGAAATGATCGGCGCAATAGAATTGTATCAAAATCAGGTGGACGGAATTATTCTTCTCACCGCCTTTCCCTGTGGAAGCGATTCTCTGGTAAATGAGCTGGTGCTCCGTAAGGTACATTCTGTACCTATGATTCAAATTCTGCTGGATGAGCACACCTCCCCCACCGGATTGGAAACGCGCATCGAAAGCTTTATGGATATTCTCTCCCAAAGGAGGCCCTATGCTTAGAATCAGTTACCCCCGCCTGGGAGATTACCATATCCCCATCCGCCGGCTATTGGAGGACTTGTTTCCCAAGGCAGAGATTATCCCCTCCCCTCCCTTTACCCAGCAAACAGTAGAACTTGGGGCACGACACAGCCCGGATTTTGTCTGTGCGCCCTTCAAATACAACATGGGCAATTACATTGAAGCGTTGGGTGCCGGCGCAAATGTACTCCTGCAAACAGGGCTGGGCTGCCGCTATGGATACTACGGTGAGGTACAGGAAAAAATCCTGCAGGACTTGGGATATAAATTCACCTTTTTGTGTTTTTCCAGAGAAAAGGCGCACCCGCGGCACATATATGAAACCTGCAAAAAATTAAACCCGGATTTGACCTTTTCGGTGTTTTTTCAGGCAATTCTGCACACCTTGGAGCGCATTTTTATAATGGACCGTCTGGAGTATTTTTTGCGGGAGCATATCGGCTTTGCAGAGGATCCTGCTAGTTTTCTGACGGCAAAAAAAGCCTTTCTCACGCAAATCACAGCTGCAAACTCTCATCTGGAACTATATAAAACCTACCGAAAATACAGTAAGCTATACCGCACCATAAAAACGCACACACCAAAAAATCCCCTGCGGGTAGGGATCGTAGGAGAACTGTATACATTGATGGAGCCATATAGCAATCACTTTTTGGAAAAGCAGCTGGCCAGAGGAGGAATTATCGTCAGCCGAAAAATGAGCGCAAGCTTTTTATTATTTGGAAAAAGAGACAGTCGATCCCTGCGTAAATCAAAAGATTATTTGCAGTACACAGTAGGGGCAAACGGAGTGGACAGTGTAGCCCAGAGCAGGCAGTACGCAATTAAAGGGTATGATGGAATCATCCATATGAAGTCCTTCGGCTGTACTCCTGAGCTCAATGCACAGCCGGCGTTAGAGCAAATCAGCCGTGACTACGATATTCCAATTCTGCATTTGAGCTTTGATACCCAAACCAGCGAAACAGGACTGCAAACCAGACTGGAAGCCTTTATGGACATGATGGAAATGAAGAGGAAAGAAAACAATGAAAATACCCGTAAGTCTGGGAGTCGACGTGGGCTCCATTTCTACAAAGGGCGTATTGATGGATAACGATGGGAGGGTTCTGGCCGGAGAATATATATGGACCAAAGGAGACCCAGTGGGAGCAGTCAAGCGTCTGCTGGCCCTGCTGCAGAAAAAGGCACCAAATATAGAAATTCGATGGATCGGCACGACCGGCTCTGCCAGAAAATTGATAGGTGCAATGCTGGAGGCAGACGTCGTGAAAAATGAAATCACCGCTCATGCAGTGGGCACGCTCTCCAGGCATCCAGATGTCCGTACCATTATTGAAATCGGCGGACAAGATTCCAAAATCATCTTAATTGAAGGCGGCATCGTAAAGGATTATGCTATGAATACCCTGTGCGCCGCAGGTACCGGCGCTTTTCTTTC
>JAGZAC010000296.1 GCA_018370615.1 Clostridiales bacterium | reverse complement strand
GAAAAAGCTACGCAAGCGGACGGGTTCGTGTTTGGCTCCCCCGTTTACTTTGCGCATCCCAGCGGCCGTCTGCTAACCTTTATGGACAGAGCCTTTTACTCCGGCGGCAGCGCTTTTGCCTTCAAGCCCGCCGCCGCTGTTTTGAGCGCGCGGCGCGCAGGGACCACGGCTTCCTTTGATGTAATCAACAAATATTTCACCATCTGCTCCATGCCGGTGGTTTCCTCCACCTATTGGAACCATGTTTACGGACAGCAGCCGGAGGAAGTAAAAGAGGACCGGGAGGGGCTGATGACCATGTACAACATCGGAAAAAACATGGCCTGGCTGCTGAAATGTATCGACCTTGGAAAAAGGGGCGGCCTGGAGCATCCGGACAATCCAAAGGTTTTAACAAACTTTACTCGATAAAAACAGGAGGAACAATTGTATGAACGATTTTGTGTATTCTTATCCCACGAAGGTCTATTTTGGAAAGGGCGCCGCGGGAAAGGCGCTGAAAGCGGAGCTTACGGCGGGCGGAACCACCGTGATGCTGGCTTACGGCGGCGGCTCTGTCAAAAAGAACGGTATTTATGAGGAAATTTCAGGGCTCCTCCAGGAAATGGGAAAAACGGTCGTTGACTTTTCCGATATCATGTCCAACCCCACCTATGAAAAGGTACAGGAAGGCGCATCGCTGGCAAAAAAAGAAAAGGTCGATTATATCCTTGCCTTGGGCGGTGGTTCTGTCATCGACTGCTGCAAGATTGTTGCAGCCCAGGCTGCCACCGAACAGGACCTGTGGGAAATGGAATTTACCCACCGCAGGTTCCCCTCTGACGCCCTCCCCCTGGGAGCCGTTGTCACGGCTTCCGGCACCGGCGCGGAAATGAACGGCGGCGCTGTCATTACCAACGAGGAAAAGAAGGTCAAAACGGGCATGCTGGCCTTTGCCCCTCGGTTTGCAGTTCTCGACCCATCCTATACCCTCTCCGTTCCTCGTCTGCAGGTGATTTCCGGCGCCTTTGACACCTTGAGCCATGCTATGGAAACCTATTTGGGCCGTTCCGACGGGGATAATGTTTCGGACGACGTAGCGCTGGCCGTCATGCGCAATACAGTGGTGAACATGCGCCGTCTGCTTGTAGATATAAACGACCTGGAGGCCCGCGGCAACCTGATGTGGGATTCCGCCATGGCGGAAAACGGCATTTTGAAGGTGGGACGCCTGACAGATTTCCAGGCCCACCAAATCGAGCACCAGCTTGGCGCGTATACTGACTGCAACCACGGACAGGGGCTGGCAGTCATTCATCCTGCCTATTACCGTCACATATACAAGGATGCGGAGGAAAAATTTACCCGCTTTGCAAAGGATGTATTTGCTGTGAATACTGCAGAAGAGGGACTGGCGGCGCTGACCTCTTTCATTCAGGAATGCGGTCTGCCTACAAAGCTTACGGAGCTGAAGTCCCGGGTGGAGATTACTCCGGCGCTGCTCCGGCAGGTGGCGGACACCTGCAATATCATCCAGTGCAACCCGCGTCCTCTGGACAGGGACGAAATTTACGACATCCTCTGCGAGTGCCTGTGATTCTATAAAAAGAAGACCCGACACATTTAGGAGATACTATCATGAAAATGAAAATAAACATTCTATTTCCTGTCTTAATATTTGCTCTTACGCTCTCCTTGACAGCCTGCAGCGGCAATGAGGAAAACATAATCACAGGAGGCGAGGGACAGTCCGACGGCAGCTCCCCCAGTATTTCCATTGAAGACGGCAACATATTGATCGCGTATTTCTCCGTTCCCGAAACGGACGGCGTAGATGCCGTATCCGGGGCCAGCCGTGTAGTGGTAGACGGCGAAGTGCTGGGAAACAACCAGTATGTAGCGCAGCTCATTCAGCAAGAGGTGGGCGGAGACTTGTTCCGCATCGAGACAGTGCAGGAATATCCGGGAACCCACGACGCGCTTCTGGAGTTTGCCTACAACGAGCTTTCAGAAGACGCCCGGCCGGAGCTTGCAACACAAATTGAAAATCTCGACAGCTATGATGTGATTTTCCTGGGGTACCCCAACTGGAATGCCGACCTCCCTATGCCGCTGTATACCTTCCTGGAGACATATGACTTCAGCGGAAAAACCATTATTCCCTTTACCGTCCACGGCGGCAGCGGATTTTCCAGAACCATTCAGACCATAGCGGAGCTGCAGCCCAATGCAGCGGTTGTGGGAGACGGCCTGTCCATTTCCCGAAACAGCGTATCCGATGCACAAAATGATGTACGCGAATGGGTAGCCGGATTAAATATCGGCCGATAAGTCACGAAAACCCTGTCTTTTCATGGGAGATTGCTATGAAAACAAAAGGAATCTTCAAAATCAGTATTGACTTTGTTATGACCATTCTGCTTTTGCTTCTGATGGCCAGGCAGATCACAGGATACACCGCCCATGAATGGCTCGGAGCCGGTATATTTGTGCTGTGGATTGCCCACCACGTTTTGAATCGCAAATGGTTCTGTCGCCTGTTCCAAGGAAAATACACTCCCCTGCGTATATTACAGCTCATCGTAAACATATTGCTCTTCCTTTTCATGCTGGGGTCCATGGTGAGCGCCGTTATTCTGTCAAGAGAGGTTTTCGCATTCCTGCCGATTTCCGGCGGCATTGCGCTGGCACGGCCGCTGCATATTCTGTCTGCCTTTTGGTGTTTTATCCTGATGGCGCTGCACCTGGGCCTGCACTGGAATATGATTTTGGGCATGGTCCGAAAACGGGTCGGACCGGTGTCGTCCAAGGCTCTCAAAACTGCACTTCCCATCGGCGGTGCAGCAGTTGCCGCCTACGGGCTCTACGCTTTTATACAAAATCAGCTTTATTCTTACCTGTTTCTCACATCCTCTTTTGTATATTTTGATT
>JAGZAC010000295.1 GCA_018370615.1 Clostridiales bacterium | reverse complement strand
CGGATGGTTTTCCGGCGCCAGTTCCTCAATACAGGAAAGAACGGCATCAAAAAACGCCTGCTCCCGTATGGGCTTTATGAGATATCCGGACGCCTTTACGCCAATGGCCTCTATCCCATATTCCCGTGAGGTGGTCAGAAAAAGCAGCTTTGCCCGTTCTCCTCTTTGGCGAATTTTCTCCGCCAGCTCGATGCCGGACATATGCGGCATAATGATATCCAGCAGATACAGATCGTATCCTCCGCTTTTTTGCAGGGCTTCCAACAGGTCATAGCCATTGTCAAAATAGGACGCCTGCACGGGATACTCCGGATAGCGCTCCGAAAATCGGGCTATCAAGGCCTTGACGGAATCGATATCTTCTTTTCTGTCGTCACAGATGCAAAGCCGCAGCATCAGTTTGTCTCCTTTTCAGCCGGAGACAGAAGAGAGGGCTGGCGCAGGATTTCCAGCAGAAGCTCTGATTCTATCGTAAATTGCGGCATACCTGCACTGCCGGGTGCTACCTCATATTCCTCGAAGAGGATGACAAGATTGTTATTTTCATCGATATAAAAATTCTGATCCTCCTCAATTTCCTTGAAGCATTCCTCATCGGACCAGATTCCTCCCGGAATAAAGTAATCCGCCTCTCCCGCTTCCACCTGCTCTTCCATTTGACGCAGGATATCGGCACTGATAACACCGACATAGTCGCTGTTTTCCGTGAAAAGATCGGCAAGCTTTAAAACGGTTCCCGAAGTCTTGTCCAAGGTAAAGCAGCGGCTGTATTCGCCCGAGCCTCCCATATTGATAGTAGTATAGAATTGAATGGAAAGCAGCTTTTCATCATTGCGCAGGATATTGTAGCCGGTGTCCGATGCCACATAGCCCTGATACTTTCTGGAAAAATAGTAAAGGAACTCGTCTTCGACTTTCTCTATATATTCCTGCATCTGTCGGTTCATCTCGTCAATTCCGTTTGAAAAATCCTGGTCATTGTCTGCCGGAATATTCGGATTTTCCGAATCCTGGTTTTCCGGTTCGGAGACAGACGGTACTTCCAGGCGACCGGTTTCCGTCTCGCTGGACGGCTCAGCCGGCAAAGAAGTCTGGGGCTGGGACTGCTCAGGAATCGTGATCTCGGTAATTTGCGGGAGCGTGATGCTGCTTCCTTCACTGAACGACGGCGCGTCTGCTTCAGAATCAGAGCTCTCCGTTTCATTCGGCAGCGTGATGCCGCTTTCTTCATTGAGCGACGGCGCGTCTGTCTCAGAATCGGAACCCACCGTTTCGTTCGGCAGTGCCAGGTCAGTGGAATTTTCGGTATCTGAATTTGTCGCGGTACTTTCTTCCGAAACGTCAGTCTTTACGGAAGAAGGGCCGACAACAGTTGAAATCTGGGGATAAACGATATTTAAGCTGCTGGATCCCCAGGAAAATAAGGTGCGATAACTACTTATATCCAGCAGCTGGATCGCGTCGCCGATCACCGGAACATTGGCAACCGCCTGTATGGTCTCTGGCAAAAAATTCAAGAGGCAAATCGCCAGCAGCAGAGATACGGCGGTATTGGAAACCACCCTTTTAAGGCCGAACGGCCTTTCGGCAACCGGGACATTGTCCGGCGGAAATAGTACGACGCTTAATCGGAAGATACCGTCATCGCAGGTACAACGCAGAATCCCGTTATATTTTCTGACAATGGCGTCAATACTTTTCAGTCCAAAGCCATGCTCCTCGCTGTTTCGGGCGTCCGGAAGGCCATTCTTCCCGAATTTGAGTGGCGTCTCGCAAGGATTTTTTATATCCGCGGAAAAATTCCCGTTTTCGTGCAAGGTGCTGGATATAGAAATCCAGCGTTCCCCTTGGCATTTGCAGCAGGCGGTTACGGCATTGTCCAACGCATTTGCTAGAACCGTACATATATCGAATTCATCTATCGGCAGCTTCTTTGGAACATGCACCTTTGCTTCTATGGGAATATGCTCATGTTTTCCCTTTTCGATGTATGAGGAGAAAACGGCGTTTACCACGGAATTTTCGCAAAACTCCTCTTTTCCCACATTCGAAATCTGGGTGTTCAGACTATCGATATACTTCTGAATATCCTCTGTTTTTTCGCTTTCAGCAAGATTTTTCAGGACAGAAAGGTGATGACGCATATCATGCCGGTAAATCCGCCCCTGTTCCATCTTCTGATTGATACGCAAAAGTTCCTGCCGCTGCAAATCCAGCTGTCTGGCGATCTCCTGTTCCGATGCTTTGGCGATCCGTTCGGACATCGCCACATTCAAAAACTTAACAAGGAATGCAAACATAACCAGAACAATTAAGAACGTTATGAAAGCAATAAATGGCTCAAAGGTCATGCTTTCGATATAAGAAATAAGCAGCAAAAACAGCATTGCGGGAATAATGATCCAGACATATTTATTTTGAAATGCAAACATCTGAAACGGTTTCCGGCAGAACTGCAGCGCGGCAAATACCAGCAACACTCCCAGAATCAAAGAACCTATTACCAAAAGAAACAGAGGACTGAAAGGCATTTCGTCCCACGTCCGTATTCTTATCATCAGTTGACGGAACAGATTGAGAATATACGGAACAAGCAGTCCGAGAGACCACGTTGCTACCGCGGCGGCAAAACCGCCTTTTGCTAAAATATGTACGGCGACAATCACCGGCAGATATGCCGTGATCGGCAATAAAGTCATAAGCAGACTCATCGCATCAGAAGCAATCAAAAGTATTGCGACTTGGATACAGGCGGCCGCAACGATACTGCCAATCAAAATCAAAATGCTGTATTTCCTGGAATAGCGGAACTTTAACAAGCCTGCACAGATGACGATAAATGCCGTGAAACATATGAGTTCAAATATTACATTTAATATTGGTATTGACATATGAAATTTCGTAAGTTTTTATTTTAGTGAATTAGTGT
>JAGZAC010000294.1 GCA_018370615.1 Clostridiales bacterium | reverse complement strand
TGTGGGATGATGGACTGATAGTTCTCATCTTCCCATGCCCAATCCTGTTCCTTGGCATCATAGACCTTTAAAAAAAGCATCCATGCGATCTGCTCGATGCGCTGTGCGTCGCCGTTGATGCCGGCGTCGTTGCGCATGATATCCCGCAGCCGCTTGACAAATCCCGTTAGATTGCTCATGCGTTATCCTACCTCGTCCGCATAAATTGCCCGTTCCAATTCCCGTACCGCCTGCAGATACCCGGCTTTACCGCCGAAATACCCGGCGATTTTAGCCGGCTTGCCCAGCTTGAGGAATGGGTCCAGCTTCAGAATTTCCGTCTTTTCGATTTCGTAGATGCCCGTGTTCATGTACTTGTCCAGCAGGGCTTCCAGCACCTCGCGGGCCACACCGCTATATTTGCCAAAGAAGTCGCGCTTTTTGACGTTGCTGGCGCGTTCCCTGCGGGTCAGCGGCTTTTTGTCAAAGGCCACATGGCAGATGAAGTCGAAGTCGTCCACATCGCTCATCTTCTGATCCGCCTTGAGCAGTTCCAGATCAATGCCTCGTTCGCGGAGCAGGTCCCGAATCTGTTCTTTTTTCTCCTGGGCCGACCACTGACGAATGAAGTTATCCAGCGAAGCATATTCGCCACGGATATTTTCTTTCGTGTAGTCCACGATGCTCTCCTGCCGCAGCAGCTTGCCGTTTGCATCATAGATCGATACCGTCTTGTGAATGATCTGCACTTTGCAGCCGTTTTTATCCACAATAGGCTTATGTTTGGGGGTCGGGGGGTCAGCGGTTGCGCCTGCTTCATCTTCATTCGGCAGGGCTTGAGTGCCGTCGGCAGGCTTTTCGCCTGGCGCGAAGCCTTCGTTGATTTGGAGGGGACCATCCCATTCGGGATCGGCAAACAGGCGGGTCACGTTGCGAAAGTCCATTACGACAAAATGTGTCTTTCCTTCATTCTCCCGCAGACGGGTGCCGCGGCCAATGATTTGTTTGAACTCGGTCATGGAGCCGATCATCTCGTCCAGTACGATCAGCTTGGTCATTTTGCAATCCGCGCCGGTAGATAGCAGCTTGGAGGTGGTAGCGATCACGGGGTAGGGAGAGGAAACGGAGATAAAGTACTTCAGCTTGGCTTTGCCATAGTCGTCTCCGCCGGTGATTCGCACCACATAGTCGGGATTGATTTTCATCATATCCGCATTGAGCTTTGCCAGCGCATCGCGCATCCGCAGGGCGGCGTCCTCCGTGGCACAAAATACAATGGTCTTTGCCATACGGTCGGTGCTTTTCAGATATCGGGTGATTTCCTCCGCCACCTGCTGGATGCGATCCTCAATAATGATGTTATAGTCATAATCGCTGTTGGTGTAGATGCGGTCGGGGATTTCCACGCCATTGATGTCCTTCTGCCCTTTGCTCGGCCGCCATCCCTCCCCGATGTTCGTTGTGACATTGATGACCTTGAACGGGGCAAGGAAGCCATCCTCAATGCCTTCTTTCAGGCTGTATGAATAAACCGGCTCGCCAAAATAGCTGAGATTGGAGATGTATTTGGTTTCTTTGGGCGTTGCGGTCATGCCGATCTGGGTAGCGGAATTGAAGTATTCCAGAATCCTGCGCCAGCGGCTTTCCTCCTTGGCGGAACCTCTGTGGCACTCGTCTACAATGATGAGGTCGAAGAAGTCCGGCAAAAACAGCTCACTGAAATGCTCCCGATCATCGTCACCCACCAATTGCTGATACAGGGAGAAATACACCTCGTGGGAGGTGATGGTATTCCTGTTGTCCTTCGCCACATTGATCTTGTGGATGACCTTTTCCAGCGGGGCAAAATCCTGCCGAATCGACTGATCCACCAGAATGTTTCGGTCGGCCAGGTAGAGAATTTTTCGCTTCATGCCGCTTTCCAGCAGGCGGTACACGATCTGAAAAGCGGTATATGTTTTGCCCGTGCCGGTAGCCATCACCAAAAGAATCCGCTGCTGTCCCCTTACAATGGCGTCCACTGTGCGATTGATGGCATTGCGTTGATAGTAACGGGGCGGATAGGTGCTCTGGCTGGCATAGTATGGTTGTTCCAGCATCGCTTCCTGAGAAGGCGTCAGGTTGGATTCCCGTTTATACCGGGCGATCAGCTCCTGTTCGGTAGGGAAGTCGTGAAGGCCAAATTCTCGTTCTTGTCCGGTAAGAAAATCATGCTCCACAAAACCGTCTCCATTGGAGCTGTATGCAAACGGCACGTCCAGCATTTGTGCATAGGTCATGGCCTGCTGCAAGCCATGGGAAACGGCGTGATGATTATCCTTTGCCTCGACAACGGCGATTGGGTTATTCTCATTGAGATACAGAATATAATCCGCCCGTTTGGGCTTTTCGCGGAACACAAAATTGCCCTTCAGATTGACCTTTCCATCCGTGATGCGGGTTTCCATGGTGATCTTCTCCCGACTCCACTTGGAAAGAATGGAGGGCGTAATATATTGCAGCTTAATATCTTCTTCACTCATCTGCTTCTTTTGTAGTATGGCGCCCATCCTGTGGCCTCCATTCCAAATAGATTCCTTATTCTATCAGAACCATTCCAAATGCGACGACCCGGAGGGAAGCTTCATTTGAAGAAAAGTTATAGTATACGCAAATGCCATTTTTTATTATAAACCGCCACCGTCAAAATGACAACCACGGATATTTGGCTGCTTTAGCAAGAATGTTTTTGAAGGTTTCCAAACCTTGGCTTAATAGTGATAAGGAACTAATTTACTTATCAACTGTTAGCTGACGGTTTCCGGGGTGCATACGGACAAATCCCGTCTGATTTCTAACAGGAAGTCAGGCGGGATTTTCTTTCTTACAACGAATTATGGAGGACATACCATGAAAACCTTAGTATCTTGTGCCTACAACATGGATAATTGCTGTGTGGAACTGAAATTCACCGATGGTAGCATG
>JAGZAC010000293.1 GCA_018370615.1 Clostridiales bacterium | reverse complement strand
GCAGCTGGGAAGATACCTGCCGGGCGGACGGTGCGGTTCTTGTCTGCGACAGCGTGATTTGTAACGAGGCGCCTGACGACGAAGCTGTTCAGGCGTGCAAGGCACTGGGCGCCGCCTTGTGCAAATAAAAATACATACAACATGGGATAAGGGTACGGAGGGAGGCTACGGTACCCATCTTCCACGAAAAGAATCAAATACGAAAAAAGGGAGGGTACCTTTTGAAAAAACAATCAGATTTGCAAAAGCTGTTCGGCTATGCAGGGAAATTCAAAATACTGACAGTTTTATCATGGATTCTATCGGTGGTCAGCGCGTTTCTAGCGCTTCTTCCCTTTGTTTATATCTGGAGGATTCTCAAGGAGGTTTTGGACGCTGCACCCGATTATGCTGCAGCGGAGAACCTGTCTTACTACGGATGGATGGCCGTATTGTTTGCAGTGCTTTCCATGGTGATTTATATAGGGGCCTTGCTGTGCTCCCATATTGCGGCATTTCGGGTACAGGCGAATATCCGCTCCCGGACCATGCATCATATCGCAACGCTTCCCCTGGGAGTTGTGGATGATGTGGGCAGCGGGAAAATGCGGAAAACCGTAAATGAAACCAGTGCGGCGACGGAGACCTATCTTGCGCACATGCTCCCGGATATGGCGGGCGCTTACGCCACCCCGGTGGGACTGCTGATTCTGCTGCTTGTATTTGACTGGCGGCTGGGGCTGCTCTCTTTGATCCCTGTTGCCATCGCGTTTGCCATCATGGCCACAATGACCGGCAAAAGAATGCAGGTAAAAATGCAGGAATATCAAAATGCGCTGGATTCCATGTCCAACGAGGCGGTGGAGTATGTAAGGGGTGTTCCTGTTGTAAAAATTTTCGGGCAATCTATATTTTCCTTTAAGCGTTTTAAAAGGGCCATTGACACATACGAAAAATGGGTGATTGCCTATACGAAGGATCTTCGCATTCCGATGACCATTTATACCACGATTATTAACGGCGTCTTTGCGGTGCTGATTGCGGCTGCGCTGGTGATGACGCGGGAGGGCGTGACCAGCACATTCTTGCTGAATCTTTTGTTTTACGTGATCATTACGCCGATCATCACGGTAACGCTCAATAAAATTATGTTTTCCAGCGAGAATAAGCTGATTGTCGCCGATGCAATGGAAAGAATTGACAAAATTTTAGAGATAAAGCCTTTGCCCGAGCCACTTGCACCCCAAAGTCCAAAGGACAATTCCATTGTACTGGAGCATGTGTCCTTCCGTTATCCAAATGCGAAGGAGAATGCAGTGGACGGTGTATCGCTCTTCATAAGGCCTGGTGAACATGTTGCCCTTGTAGGCCCTTCCGGAGGAGGAAAAACCACGCTTGCCAGTCTGCTGGCACGTTTTTGGGATGTCTCGGAAGGCAGTATTCAAATTGGCGGTGTGGATGTACGGAATATTGCAAAGGAAGAACTGATGAACACCGTTTCCTTTGTATTCCAGGACGCAAAGCTGCTCAAGACGTCTATTTTGGAAAATGTCCGTATGGCAAAGCCTGGTGCATCGAAGGCGGAAGTAACCGCGGCCCTGCATGCCGCCCAATGTGTCGATATCATCGCAAAAATGCCAAACGGCGTGGATACTGTTGTCGGTACGGCGGGGGTTTACCTCTCCGGCGGTGAGTGCCAGCGGATTTCCATTGCCCGAGCCATACTGAAAAATGCGCCTATTCTGATTCTCGATGAAGCCACGGCCTTTGCCGACCCCGACAATGAAGCAAAGGTGCAGGCCGCGCTCAGCGCGCTGTCCCATGGGAAAACGGTTCTTATGATCGCCCACAGACTGTCTACTGTTACCAGTGCAGATAAAATTTACGTAATAAGGGATGGAAAAATTGCACAGCAGGGCAGTCATGAAGAACTGTGCCGCGGCGGGGGACTCTATGCGGACATGTGGGAGCAGTACAATATGTCCGCAAACTGGAAGGTAGGTGAGGCAAATGCTTAAGTACCTGCGCCATAGATATGCGCTGTCTTTGAGAGGCGCGAAAGATATGATTGGGGCAATCGTTTTTTGTACCTTGTCGAATTTGATACTGATGCTGCCTGTGTCGCTTATGTACTTTATGGTGTCGGATTTGATGCATGGCGGTATGTCCGAAAGGACCGGGCTTTATATTGGAGGCATCATTGTTTGTCTGGCGGCCATTGCGCTCATTACATATTTTCAGTACAATGCCACCTATTTTGCCACCTATAAGGAGAGCGGCGTCCGCCGGATTACCCTAGCGGAAAAATTGCGCAAGCTTCCTCTTTCCTTCTTTGGGAAAAAGGACTTGTCTGACCTTACCAGTACGATTATGGCGGATTGCGCAACGCTGGAAACTGCATCTTCACATTGGATCCCCGAACTGATTGCGTCTCTGATTTCTACAACCATCATCGCTGTGGGTTTGTTTTTCTTTGACTGGCGCATGGCCCTTGCCTCTCTTTGGGTGTTTCCCATTGCCCTGTGTATCGTGCTCTTTTCTGCCAGGGTGCAGAACGCGTTGAGCAGACGGCAGATGGAGGCAAAAATGGCCTGTGCGGACGGAATCCAGGAATGCCTGGAAACAGTACGGGACCTGCGGGCAAACAATGCGGAGGCGGAGTATCTTGCGGGACTGGACAAGAAAATCCGCTATGTGGAAAAGCGCGCCATTGTATCTGAGCTGGGTACAGCAGTGTTTGTGGCTTCTGCACAGATGCTTCTGAAAATCGGCATTGCCACAACAGCGCTTGTGGGCGGCATTATGCTGGCGCAGGGAAGCATTGACGTTTTGACTTTCTTTATGTTTTTGCTGGTGGCTTCTCGTGTATATGATCCCATGCAGATGGCACTGCAAAATCTTGCGGCGGTAATCTCCACAAGGATTCCCTGTGACCGGATGAACGAAATATTGGAGCATCCCACCCAAACA
>JAGZAC010000292.1 GCA_018370615.1 Clostridiales bacterium | reverse complement strand
GGGAAACGGTAGTTATTGAGGATGTAGAATTCCCTACCATATCAGAATCCGGCACGGCCTTCGGCGATATAGATTTTAAAGTGTATTCAGAAGAACCCACCATTGGGAATATTGCAAAGCATTGCTTTTACCGAAGCACGTTTACCGTGCGTATGATTTGGGAGTCCTTGTACGATTTGGTCACCGGCAGATATGGAATCCAAGCGGTATCCGGCCCGGTAGGCGTCACCGAAACTCTCACGGAGGCCGCCCAGACCAGCAGCTTTGATTTTCTAACCATTGTGGCGGTTATCACCATCAATCTGGGCGTTGTCAATCTGCTGCCGCTGCCGGCGCTGGACGGAGGCCGTCTGGTATTCTTAATTATTGAAGGAATTCGCAGAAAGCCAGTAAAGCCGGAAATTGAAGGATATATCCATTTTGCAGGAATGGCTCTCTTGATGGTGCTGATGCTGGTAATCTGTGCAAAAGATATTATAGGACTTTTTTAAAGGAAAAATATATGAGAAGAAAAACGCGTACCGTTCACGTGGGAAGCGTCGCCATCGGCGGAGACGCGCCGGTAAGCATCCAATCTATGACCAATCGGCCGGCTCGAGATTTTGAAGGAACCATCGCGCAAATACAATCCCTCGCGGCGTCTGGATGTGAAATCGTTCGCATCGCTGTACCTGACACGGAAACTGCTGCCGTATTTTCAAAGGCAAAGCAGGCGGGGGTAACGGTACCTCTGGTAGCAGACATTCATTTCGACTACAGAATTGCCCTGGAGGCTCTGCGCCACGGTGCGGATAAAATCCGAATCAATCCGGGGAACATTGGCAGCAGACAGCGGGTGCGTATCGTCGCAGACGCATGCAAAAGTGCAGGCGTACCCATCCGCATCGGCGTAAACGGAGGTTCCCTGGAAAAATCCCTCCTGGAAAAATACGGCAGCCCCACAGCGGACGCCCTCGCGGAAAGTGCCCTGCGACAGGCAGAAATGCTGGAGGATATGAATTTTCACAACATTGTCATTTCCATAAAATCCTCTCGAGTAGATACAATGATCCATGCATGCCGCGCCGTCGCCGCTCAGTCAGATTATCCTTTGCACCTTGGAGTGACAGAAGCGGGGACCCAATACAGCGGCATCATCAAAAACGCTATGGGGATCGGCGCTCTGCTGTGCGACGGCATCGGCGACACCATCCGGGTGACGCTGACCGCAGATCCTGCAGCGGAAATTGAAGCGGCAAAGGAAATTCTTGCCGCCGCAGGGGTGCGAAAAAAAGGCATTACTGTCGTTTCCTGCCCCACCTGTGGCAGAACCAAAATCGATTTAATCTCTCTTGCAGAAGCATACAAAAAAGCTGTTGCTAACCTAGATATCGGCGACAAAACTATCACCGCCGCCATTATGGGATGTGCGGTCAACGGGCCGGGGGAAGCCAGAGAAGCGGATTTCGGCGTGGCCGGCGGAGATGGCTGCGCGGTTTTGTTCCGTCGGGGACAACAGGTTTGCCGCATCGAGGAGGGAGAGCTTCTGGATGTCCTGATGAAAGAAACCTACCGCATGCTGGAGGATATAAACGAAAAATAAGGAGACAGTGACCGATATGGCGGAAACACAAAAGCGTACACTCAAAACCATTTTCTCCCGATTTGCGCCGCAAACCCAGCGGCAGCGGGAGATTTTTGACGCTGCCACCGATGCGGTCCTTACCGGAGACAAGGAAAAAAGCATGTATCAGGTAACTTTTTCCCTTCCCTTCCTTTGTGACAAAATCGATCTGTACGCTATGGAGAATCAGCTTTGCCAGCTGTACGGGCTGACGCTGCTTCGCCTGCTGCCCAGCTTTCCGCCGGAGCTTTTCTCCAAAGACTACATGCCGCAGGTGCTTATGGAATCCAAGCGGGTGGGCGCCGTATCCAACGGTTTTTTCAACGACTGTGACATAAAAATTGAAGAGGATAAAATTACTCTTTCTGTTCCCTTTACTGCCGGCGGTGTAGAGCTTTTGGATTTAGGTCGTACCGGTGACATTATTGCAGGGATTATCCGCAGCGAGTTTTCTCTGTCCTATCAGGTGGAAATTCTCCAAAGCGAGGATTATTTGACACATTTTGAGGAGTACCGGCGGCAGCAGGACAGAGAAATCCGAGAATATCAGGAGCGGACCGCTGCCCAGGCGGCACAGTATCAGGCCCACCAGGAGAAAAAGGCCCAGGAAGAGGCGCAGGAGAGTCCTGTATACCAGCGGGTGGAGTCTCTCTTTGATGGTGAAGCTCAAATAGAAGCCATTGGCAGTTCCCTGATCCACGCTGGAAAAATGACCTTTGACGTATCCGGCGGCGAAGTGATTTTTGGAGAGGACTTTGAACACGACGATCCCACGCCTTTGCGGAATATCAACCGGCCCGCCCGGCATGTGGCAGTGCTGGGTCAGGTTTTTGAAGTAAAGACCAATGAACTGCGGGGCAGTGATAAATTTTCCGTCACCATCGGCATCACAGACAAGGACAGCTCCGTATTCCTGCGCACTACACTGGAAGAGGGAGAAGCAGCTGCGCTGGCGGGAGCCGCGAAGCCCGGCACTTGTCTTGCTGCCTGCGGCAGCGTGCGGCAGGACAAGTTTGGGGAATATAATATTTCATTAAAATCGGCAAAAAAAATCAAGGTACATATCCGGCCGGACAATGCAGAGCAAAAGCGTGTGGAGCTGCACATGCACACGAACCTATCCACCATGGACGCTACAGCAAAGCCGGAAGACATTATAAAGCGCGCGGCGGCATGGGGGCAAAAGGCCATTGCCATTACAGACCACGGCACTGCCCAGGCATTTCCTACGGCGATGCTTGCTGCAAAAAAGCTGGAGGATTTCAAAGTACTTTATGGAATCGAAGCCTATTTTGTAGATGACACCGCCAGGGCCCTATACGGGAGAACGGACATCGGCTTTGATGAGG
>JAGZAC010000291.1 GCA_018370615.1 Clostridiales bacterium | reverse complement strand
AGCTACGGAGTTTTGCGCCGTCCCTGCAAACACCACATTCGGATGGTCAAATCCATTGTACAGTCCAAGGAACGTCTCCCGATCCGTATCAAATCCGTCTATGGGCGCGTTGACGGAAAATACCGCATAATGATTTCGCCGCTCCCGGTATTCTGTCTTGTGGTAAATGGCGCTGCCCACCACTTCCACTTCCCCAATGGAAAAATTGCGCTGAAAGTTTGTCTGGTCGTCCCACGCATTCCAAAGGCAGAATTCCACAAAGGAAAACAGACGAATTTCTTTTTTCGTTCCACTTTCGTTGCGGATTTTCAGCCGATGTACTTCACAGGGACTGCCCAGGGGAACAAAGGAAGTCTGGGAAACAGAGAGTCCCTTTGCACTGGAAGTGATTTTGGTATATCCCATGCCATGCCGGCATTCATAAGCGTCATAGCCTGCCTTCACCGGCATCCAGCCAGGCGTCCACACAAACCCGTCATCGTTAATATAAAAATACCGTCCGCCCGCATCGGTAGGAACGTTGTTATACCGATACCGGGTCAGGCGTAGCAGCCGTGCATCCCGATAAAAGCAGTATCCGCCGGAAGTGTTGGATATAAGAGAAAAAAAATCCTCACTTCCCAGATAATTGATCCAAGGATAAGGCGTATCCGGCCGTGTAATCACATACTCCCGGCCCGCATCATGAAAATAACCGTACTTCATTGGCTGATTTTGTCCTCTCTTAATATTTCATTACCTATAAAGCCTGTCCACCGAAAAGCCTGTAAAGCTTTTCAAATACATATCACTGAGCGCTTTGATTTCGCCGGCATGATCCCGTTCATCCTCATCAAACACTGCACAGACGGGAAATCCGCATTTCTTTGCCGTAATGACCGCATGCCGTGCGTCTTCAAAAACCCAAGTGGCCTGTGCCGGCGTTTTAAGAATTTCCAGCGCCCGCAGGAACACGTCCGGCCGCTCTTTTCCGGCCCCTGCCTCGCCGCAGGTAGTAACCCCGCAGAAATAACCGTCCATCCCCAAGCGCTCCAGCGCTCCCTCCACCAAATACCGGTCTGTGGCAGTGGCGATGCACATAGGCACACCCCGGCTGTGCAGCTGTATCAACAGCTCCCGCACGCCGGGTCTGGGCTGGATTTCATGAAAGTATGCATTTTCCAATACCCGGTTGCAGTCCTCGATAATCTCTTCCGCCGTCTCCGGCAGTCCGTACACTCCACGTACATATTCCGCAGCCTCCAGCATACTCATATACCGGATCGTATCCTCAATTCCTTCCTCTGGGACAAGTCCCCGCCTGGTGAGATACTGGCTGACAAAATCCCGATACAGATACATAGAATCAAACAAAGTACCGTCACAGTCAAATATTGCGCCCTGTATCATACCGACATGTCCTCATCACAAATTTTCCGAATCCGATTGACGAATGGTCTGGCATCCTCATTCCACATAACAATCAAAGTTCCGTCTGTTACCCGAATAACACTCTCCACCCCGGTAAATTCGTTGCTCACACCCAGGGGTACCGTACTGGTGAGACAAGTGTTATCCAGAGGAAATTTCAGTCCCTGGAGTGTCACACCGGTGGCTCTGTCTGCCGCAAATACAGACACCATTCCCCTTTTTCCGGCTTCAAACCGCAGCTCTCCATCGCTGAAAGTACAGGCTGCGTTTCCCTCTCCCCAGAGCCAGCACACCGCGCCGTGCTCCGCAGCACCGGCACAGTTTTGCAAATTGGCTACCGTGTGGTCCAAACGACCGCCCAATCCGCCGTAAATCACAAAATTGCGAAATCCCAGCTTCATTCCTTCCGCAAGGGCCAGCGCCGTATCCGTGTCGTCCTTGTCCACCGGATGGCATACAGTTTTTTCAAGCTTCGGAACATGGCCCAACGAATCAAAGTCCCCTACTGCCAGGTCCGCACGAACCCCCGCCTTTTCCAAAGCAGAAAGTCCGGCGTCAGCCGCTATGATAAAATCTCCGTCCCTGCGGTCTATGTACATGCCTTCTGTGACAGAAGCGCCGATAATATAACAAATATTCTTCATTTTCTTCTCCATACCTTACGGCGATCCGTTATTCCGTACCCATTATAAATAGCTTGGCATAGGACATATATTCCCGCACAAGCGTTGCAAACAGTGCATAGGGATTGGGATCCTTCGCCAGAACAAATTCCCCCCTGCAGTCCAGCCGGGAGCAAATCAGTTTGATGCGGGGGATGTGGAAAGCGTTGGACACCGATACCATTGTGTAATCGGATATGCCCTCCTCTTCCATAATTGCCAGCGCATTTTTGATGTTTTCTATGGTGTTGCTGGAATCGGGGTCCGTATAGATGCGCGCAGGGTCAATTCCCATATCCTCCACCAGATAATTCTTCATTGCGTCCGCCTCTGGCATCACCTCGTCCGGGCCCTGCCCTCCGGTGACAATACATACAGATCCGGGCACTGCCTCCATGTACTCCGCCGTCTTATCCAAACGCTTGCGCAGCACACTTCCGGGGCGCTCCCCCCGCAGTCCTGCCCCATACACCACAAACACCGTCTCACTGTCCAAATCCTCCGGATGGGTCTGCATGCTGTTGGTGGTAAAAATATAGGTGCATAAAATGAGAAATGTCACCATGTAAAAACACATGCCCCAGGCAAAAATGTTTTTTAGTACAAAAAATACCTTTCGCGGAAGGATACGCTCCCAAAACCGCTTGAAAAACAGAGGAATGCCGGACACCAGCATTGCCAATATGGCGGCAACATAGGAAAGCGTCCCTTCCGTCCAAATCAGCAGCTTGACAAAATAAACAAAATACGCAGTAAATGCAAAAGCGCCGCAAACAATATACAATATATTCAGAAAACGGTCGTACCCGCTTCTCTTTTTTGTTTCCGTCATATGTCCTCCTTCTGCAGTTTCCTGCTTTACCGGATGACTGTCCCTACGGGAACAATATCGTCTACAAAAATCACCTGACAACCGCAGGCATTGTTTGTCGCCGCCAGCAGCATCCCCTC
>JAGZAC010000290.1 GCA_018370615.1 Clostridiales bacterium | reverse complement strand
GGAGATACAGAAAAATATTGTAAATCTGTTAGAAAACAGACGCAGAGTGGTAGAGTAAGGTCAAGGTCTTGTCTGTTTACGGCACCCGACCGTAAAAAATTAAAATGGCTCCTTTAATCAAGGAGTTGGAACGACGAAAGGAAATCGAGAGCATTGTATGCGTCACCGGCCAGCACCGGGAGATGCTGGATCAGGTGCTCCAGGCCTTTGATATTCATCCAAATTATGACCTCAACGTTATGAAGAAAAACCAAACCCTCTCCAGTCTTACCCAGATGATTTTGCAAAAATTAGATGAGGTGATGGCCGAAACTGCACCAGATCTCCTTTTGGTACATGGAGATACAACCTCGGCCTTTGCCGCGGCACTTTGCGGCTATTACCACAAAATCCCCGTCGGTCATGTGGAGGCCGGGCTGCGCACCTACAACAAATATTCCCCGTATCCGGAAGAAGTCAATCGGCAGTTTATCAGTCTAGTGGCAGATATGAACTTCGCCCCTACGGAGCAGAGCCGCCAGAATCTAATCCAAGAGGGAAAAGATGCGAATACGATTTATGTCACCGGAAACACGGCCATTGATGCCCTGCAGCTTACTGTACGTTCAGATTATGAAGATGAGATTACTCGATGGGCAGCGGGAAGCCGTCTGATTGTCCTCACTGCTCACCGGCGAGAAAATCTGGGAGAACCGATGAAAGGGATGTTTCGTGCCATCCGCAAAATTTGTGAGAAGCACCGAGATGTAAAGGTCGTCTACCCGGTACATCTGAATCCCATGGTTGTAAGTGCGGCAAATGAGGTATTTGGCGGCATGGACAGCATCCGTTTGATTCAGCCGCTGGAGGTGGTGGAATTTCACAACCTGCTGGCAAGGTCCTACATGATTTTAACGGACAGCGGCGGCATCCAGGAGGAAGCGCCTTCTCTTCACAAACCCGTTATTGTGCTGCGGGACACTACCGAACGGCCGGAGGGAGTACAAGCAGGTACTCTTCGTCTGGCAGGAACAAAAGAAGCAGATATTTTCCGCATCATCGATGAGCTTCTCTGCGATAAAAAGCAGTACGACGCCATGTGCAAAGCGGAAAATCCTTATGGGGACGGACAAGCATCCGTCCGGATTGCGGACGCAATTCTCCACCGATATAATTCCTAATTTGACGAGGTAGATACGTTATATGAATACTAGTGTTTCTGCTTTTACAAAGACAAAAAGACGGCTGACAGACATCGTGCCGGAAATTGTTTTTGTTCTGCTTCTTATTCAGCCGGTGCTGGATGTTATTTCTCACTGGGCGACGGAATGGGAAATCACTACCTATACCACCATTTTCCGGTTTCTCATGTTAGCCGCCGTCCTGCTGTACAGCTTTATTATATCGGATAGAAAGGGCATTTATGTTCTATTCGGCGGCGTCATTGCCCTGTATTGGATTTTGCATGTGGTTGCTTGCCTTCGTGCAGAGGGAGGATATCTCTCTCCCTTTTCCGATTTGACCAATTTGCTGCGTACCGTGCAGCTGCCTTTATTTACATTGAGTTTTATCACTTTTTTCAAAAAAAGCGACCTTGTGCCGCAAAAAATACAATGTGCTTTTTTTGCGAATATGGTCATAATGATTCATTCCATCATATTGTCCTATATGACCGGCACACAAATCTACACATACGTAGATTCCCAGAAAGGACTTATGGGGTGGGCCTCAGTACACAACGCGCAAAGCGCTATTCTAACATTTGTCATTCCCCTGCTTCTTTTATTTGTATATAAAAAGAAAAACAAGTGGCTGTTCTACGCCACCTGCATAGTTTGTTTTGGAATTTTATTTTTTACTGGTACAAAAGTCGATTATTACGCAATTTTCATAATTGCGCCCGCCGTTATGATCTTTCTGTTCATTCAGGGAGAGCGCAGCCCCTTCTATTATGTCACCTTACTTTGTATAACATTGGCCTGCCTGTTCTGCTATAACACCTCTGTTGCACATGATATTTGGACGGATCATACAGTAGCGATGGGATACAGGCAGGACTACGTAGACAATCTTCTTATCGGAACAGACATTGAAGAAAGCGATAAACAACAAAATGTTTTAGGTCTTCATCTGCCTAAAGACTTGAATAAAGAAAGTTATAAAGCTCTGGACGACCGAATGAAAGAACTGATCCAGGAAGTATATGACCTGTATCTTCATCCCATGGTAAATCGGTTTGGATTCGAGCGAGTAATAGAAAAATACGAATATTCCCTGGATGTCTCCAATTTGACGGAACAGCGACAGCAAAAGCGCTTTTTTGCCGAACTTGCCTGGGAGGATTCCAACTTCCTCACCCGCTGCTTCGGATATGAATATATCACATTGATTGAACACTATACTTTGGAAATAGAAGAAGGGGAATTCCAGGAATATGAAATGAACTATGACCTGGAAAACGATTTTCCCTCTGTATTTTATTACAGCGGATACGTAGGATTTGCAATTTACATGCTGTTTCTTTTATACTTTGCAGCACTGGCCGCAGTGGGTGTGCTGACCAGGGGCATGAAACTCATCACGATGGAAACCGGAATGGTAGGCATTACCTTTGGGCTGGCCATGGGGGTATCCCAATTTTCCGGAAATGTGCTGCGCAGGCCTAACGCCTCCATTTACGTTTCTGTGATCCTGGCATATATATATTATCTGACAGTCATTCAATACAATGTCAAGTTGCGGGATATCTTTGGTGTTTTCAACAAAGAAAAACGGAAATTATGGAAAAACAGCACGCCACAGAAAGTTTCTCCCGCGGAAGAGAAGTAGTTTGTTTTGAAGCTTTTATAATAACCCCTCCGAGCTTTGCTTCGCAAAGCCCACCTCCCCTTCACCAGGAAGGGGAGGCTTTATTTTAGTGGCAGCCTTGCTGTCACTCACCCCCGGAAGTGCAAGGCAACTCCCACACAGGGGAGGCTTTTGTTCGTAGGTAGGTCCCCCTTGCGGGGAGCTGCGCGGCATCTCCGAGGGCATGCCCGCGAAGGCTTCAAAAAAAGC
>JAGZAC010000289.1 GCA_018370615.1 Clostridiales bacterium | reverse complement strand
GGTGTGAAGGTATATTCTATTGATGTAGGATATGGCCAGTTGGCATGGAAACTGCGACAGGATTCCAGAGTAGTAGTGATGGAGCGTGTCAACGCAAGATATTTGAAGCCGGAGGATTTTAACCCGACTCCCTCGTTTGCATCCATGGATGTTTCCTTTATATCCCAAAGGCTGATTTTGCCGGTGATTCCTCTGCTTCTGGAAATAGGCGGCACATTGATCAGCTTGATAAAGCCTCAGTTTGAGTGTGGACGCAAGGGCCTTTCCAAAAATGGAATCGTCCGGGACTGGCGCATCCGTCGAAGGGCGGTGCAGGACGTTGTAGAATGCGCTGCGTCTGTGGGCCTTGCCCCTGTCGGGCTGATTCTTTCACCCGTGCTGGGTGGAGACGGCAATATGGAATTTCTCCTTTGCTGCAGTCTGGGAGGAGTAGGCAGTGTTGACAACGAAAAGATTTTGGAGGTTTGCCGGCAATGAAAAAGATACTTCTGTTGCCAAACCCAAAGAAAAATATACCGGCAGATGTAATAGAAGATCTGCAGGCTAAAATCTGCAGCTGGGGAGCGGATGCACAGATTGCCCCATTGCCGGATACTGGCGCGGATTTGACAGTCTATGCGGGAGCAGATTTACTGGTGGTGCTGGGAGGAGATGGTACGATTATCAATGTTTCCCGTGTGACTGCCAGCATGAACATCCCCATTGTAGGTGTAAATTTTGGCCATGTAGGATATATGGCGGGAATCGAAGCGGCGGACACAGACAGCCTTTTGCAGATTATCCGGGGGGATTTTGAAATTCAGCGGCGCATGATGTTGGACATCACTTTGATTCGTGATGGGCAGGGACTGTCTCCTACACATCCGGCACTCAATGATGTAGTGTTGTCCAACGGCCCCATTCCAAGACTTCTGTATTTTGATATATACTGCAACGGTCGGTTTTCTCATTCTCTGCGGTCGGATGGCATTGTGATTGCGACTCCCACCGGTTCCAGCGCATATTCCATGTCTGCCGGCGGTCCAGTAATGGATCCTACGCTGTTTTGCATATGTGCAACACCTATCTGCTGCCACAACTTGAGCAGCAGGCCTGTCATTTACAGCGGAGACGCCGTTTTGGAAATTCGAAATATGCGGTGCAGAAACAATTCCATTTATTTGTCCGTGGACGGGAAAGAAGTCATGGAAATCTATGACGGAGATGTGATTCGGATTGCGAAAAGTGCATATACGGTGCCGCTGGTCTGGCCAGGAAAAAAGAACTTTGTGGAAGTTTTGAATTCCAAGCTATCTGGCAATTGAATGGGAGAGGGGGATTTTCCGTGAAAATAAAGCGACAGAACAAGATTTTGGAGATAATAGAAGCTAGGGAAATCGAAACTCAGGAGGAGCTGATTGACGCCCTGCAGCGCGAGGGATTTCACGTCACACAAGCCACCGTCTCCAGGGACATTCGCGAAATGAAGCTGCAAAAGATTATGACGGACAACGGACGGTATAAATATATCGTGCGAAATCAGCAAGGCGGTACCGACGGACATTTTGCATACAGCCACACGTTGGCGTCCTCTATCATCAGTGCCGATTATGCGATGAATTTGGTGGTGGTCAAAACCTACCCGGGAATGGCCCAAGCCGTTGCAGCAGGACTGGACGCTATGCACATTCCAGGCGTGCTCGGCTGTGTTGCCGGAGACGATACATTGTTCCTTGCGGTCCGCAATGCATCCGGTGCGGCGGGAGTAGCGGAGGATATTCGAAAGATGGTAGAAAGGTAGTCGGTTTTCATATGGAAAGGAATGGTACTACAGTGAAGGAGATGCAAAATGCTGCGGGCTTTGTCCATTGAAAATATTGCCGTTGCAAAGAATCTGGATATTGAATTTGACGGCGGCTTTACTGTACTCACCGGTGAAACAGGCGCCGGAAAATCCATTATTATAGACAGCATTTCTCTGCTCCTCGGAGCCAAAGGCCAGCGGGATTTGATCCGTTACGGAGAAACGAGCGCTACTGTAACGGCAATCTTTTCCGAAGTGGAGGATAGAGACGGAGAATTATCTGCACTTGGTGTGGCTCCGGACGAAAACGGGGAGCTTGTTGCAACCAGAACATTATCCATTGATGGACGAAGCGGTGCGAAAATCAATGGAAAAAGCGTACCGTTGACCCAACTGCGAAAATGTACGGAAAAGCTGCTGGCGCTCCATGGGCAGGAAGAAACAGCTTCTTTGTATGACTCCCGTGCCTATGTGCGTATTTTGGACGATTATGGAGAAAGCCAACCGCTTTTAGATGCCTACAGTGAAATTACCCAACTGCGTCATTCCATGGAAGAACGCTCCATGATGATAGACATTTTGAAGTATCAAATATCTGAAATCGATAAAGCCCGCATTACAGATGCAAAAGAGGAAGAAAAGCTGGAAAAACTGCGGCAAAAGTTGCGGGACCGGGAGCAGATTGCAAAAAATGTCAGCCTTGTCCATCGGGCGCTGGCGCCCTCGGAAAAAGGTGCCTCTGCCGCATATCTCTTGGAAAGAGCATCGGCTGCTCTTCAGCAGCTCAGCGGCGTTATGGAGGGAGCAGAGGAAGCCGCCGCACGGCTGATGGAATATCGCATCGAAGTGATCGATATTGCAGAACGGGCTAGAGATGTGATGGATTTGGATGAACTGGATGGAGAGGATCCCGACCGGCAGCTGGATCGGATAGAAGGACGGCTGAACCTTTTGTCCAGGTTGAAAAAGAAATATGGCGGTAGCCTTGGAGAGGTGATTGCATTTCGGGAAAATGCAGCGAAGAAGCTGTCCGATATTGAACAGGGAGAAAGCCGTCTGGAAGAGTTGGAGGGGGAATACAGACAGCTTGTTCGAAAGGGAAAGGAAGCCGCCGATACTCTCAGTGCACACCGCCGGGAAGCTGCGGTGCGACTGGGGGATGAGGTGATGGAGACCTTGCGTTTCCTGGATATGCCGAAAGTGCGGTTTTATGTGGATATTCGGCCTATGCGGGAAGACGGAAAGGTGAAGTTTACCGCA
>JAGZAC010000288.1 GCA_018370615.1 Clostridiales bacterium | reverse complement strand
CTTTCCCTGCCGCGTGAACGTCGGGGTAAAGGAGGTATTTTTTATGTCTAATTTATCGAAAAGCAAAACGACCCTTTTTGTAAACATCCGTGTGCTGTGCACCGTTGCCTTGCTCACGGCCTGTGCGACCGCCATTGCATACATCTGCAAGTCTTTTACGATAACGCCATATCTTCGGGTGACTTTTGAAAATCTGCCGCTGATTTTAGCCGGTTACCTGTTCGGCCCCTGGGCTGGTCTTGCAGCCGGCCTGGCATCCGATTTTCTCAATACAGCGGTGACGTATGGTTTAGGGCAGCTGAATCCGATTATTACACTGGGCGCCGGAGTGGTGGGATTTACGGCCGGCGCCGTATCCCGGTGGTTTTTGCCTGGAAAGGGCACGGCACAGCTTGCTGTCAGTGTGGCTGCTGCGCACGTTATGGGGAATATGATTGTAAAATCTATAGGATTGATGATTTATTTCAGTTATTCCTTCCTTTTGGTACTGCCTCGTGTTCCTCTGTATATTTGTATTGGAATGGTTGAATTTTTCTTTCTTTATGTGCTGCTGCGCAATAGGGGGGTCAATAAAATGCTTGGAGCGATTTGTAGATCATGACGTATAATGAGGCAATTGCGTATATTCATTCTATTTCCTGGCGGGGAAGTCGGCCTGGACTGGAGCGGATTCGCGTGCTGTGCGATTTGCTGGGAAATCCGCAGGACTCCCTCTCTTTTGTCCATGTGGCAGGAACCAACGGGAAGGGCTCCGTATGCGCTATGTTGTCAGAGATGTTTCAGTCTGCCGGATACCGTACGGGAACGTTCACTTCTCCCTATGTGTATCGTTTCAACGAACGGATGGCGATTGACGGCACGCCAATTTCCGACAGCCGCCTTACGGAGGTGATTGAAAGGATTCGTCCCGTGGCGGATCGTATGGAAGATCCTCCTACAGAATTTGAATTGATTACCGCAGCCGCCTTTTTATATTTTCAGGAAGAGCAGTGCCGGATTGTGATTTTGGAAACAGGCCTTGGGGGCCGGTTGGATTCTACCAATATTATTAAAACTCCAGTTGCGGCCGTGATTACCGAAATCGGATTGGATCATACGGCACAGCTTGGTTCTACAATTGCAGAAATTGCTGGAGAAAAGG
Organism: Clostridiales bacterium; assembly: GCA_018370615.1. Taxonomy (GTDB): domain Bacteria; phylum Bacillota; class Clostridia; order Oscillospirales; family CAG-272; genus Avispirillum. The sequence continues at coordinate 1,918 of JAGZAC010000288.1, read as the reverse complement.
CCGGCATTATCAAGTCCGGCTGTCCGGTAATTTTGGGGAGCAGCCGGGAGGAAGCAGTACAGGTTTTCAAAGAAAGGGCGGCTTTAGTAGGCGCTCCCGTATATCCTGTGGATTTTGCAAAGCTGCGAATAGAAGAGGTGTCCTTGGAAGGAACACGATTTTCCATTGCCGGCGAAAATCAACCATATCACTTGCGGCTACTGGGCAAATACCAACCGAGAAACGCCGCCATTGCGATAGAGACGGCTCGTGTTCTGGAGCTTCCAGAGGAAAGTATCCGCTCCGGAATTGAAAATGCCCGCTGGCCGGCTCGGTTTGAGATTCTTCGCCGAAATCCATTGGTGATTTTTGACGGGGGCCACAATCCTCAGGGAATTGCGGCGGTGGTGGAAACAGCGAAAGCATTGTTCCCCAATAAGGTAAATATACTTACCGGCGTGATGGCAGACAAGGAATATATCACGATGGCGCGTGAACTGCGGAACATTGCGGCAAATGTATTTTGTGTAACTCCGAATAATGGCCGCGCTTTGCCTGCCAGGGAATATGCGGTTGTCTTTGCAAAAGCGGGCATGTCCGCCCGGGCTGTAGAATGCATGGAGGATGCACTGGAAGCTGCCATGGAAAAGTCCCATAATGATGGTAGGCCGCTGCTGATTGTGGGAAGTCTGTATATGTATAAGGACGTGCTGGAGTCATTGGAATATTTGGAACTGAAAAGAAAAATGCAGTAAAAGAAGCTTTCCCTTGGGAAAGCTTTTTTTGTATGTGACAACCCCTCCGTCAGCTATTCTGACACCTCCCCTTACACAGGGGAGGATCAATTTAAAAGGCCCCCTTGTGCAAAGGGGGCTCCCGCGTTAGCGGGTGGGGGATTGTCTATCTTACACCAACCCCTCCGTCTCGCCTGCGGCGAGCCACCACCCCAGCATCTCCTGCGGAGCTGCAAACAGGGGAGGCATTGAATGCTATAGTCCCCCTTGTGGGGAGTTGCATAACAACTCCGCGGGATTGTCAGCGGAGCTGACAGGAGGATTGTTTTTTGAAAAGTTGCTTCGTTTAACAAGCGCCATTTTTACAACTTTGATTATTTATTACAGAAGCTTTTGTATCAGTGCGCGATAATGCCTTCCTTTTTCCCGGTAGAAATCGTACATACTCTGATCCGATAGTTCCAGACGGCTGCTTTTTACCATGGCGCTGCGACAGGCATTGAAATCATCATATACCCCAAGTCCAACAAAGGCAATCATAGCGGCGCCGAGACAGCAGGTTTCCGGTTCCCGGGGCCGGTAGATCTCACAGCCGGTAACATATCCGACGATTTCGCTCCATAAGTCGCTGCGTGCGGCACCGCCGGTCATCATCAGCTTATCGATGCGCATTCCCTGGGCGGCAAACTGCTCTAAAACAATGGACGCTTCAAAGGCAACTCCCTCCATGATTGCACGGGCGATGTGATACCGGTCATGTCCTGCGTCCAGGCCGAACATAGCACCTCGAAGCTCCGGCCGGTTATGAGGAAATCCTGCCCCCAGCACATAGGGGAGTGCAAAGAGGTCTTTTGTACCTTCGGCTCTCGTGGCAGCTTCGCTGTCCATTGTCCGAAAATCAGTCCCTACAATATCTCTATACCAGTTCAACGCGCTTCCTGCACTGACCAGAGAAGCCATGGCCCCGAATTTTCCCTTTACGGGATGGCTCCCAGGGCAAATGTGATTTTCGGTGTACAGCAGCCGGTCGGTCACTCCCAGCACCACCCACGTGGTGCCTGTGGCCAGCAGCATATCACCGGTGTCCACCGCGCCGGAGCCTATGGAGGCGCAGTACTGGTCGTGCGCTCCGTTGAATACGGTCACCTCCGCAGAAAGGCCGAGTTCTGCCGCCGCTTCAGGCGTCAGGGTACCTACTGCACTTC
>JAGZAC010000287.1 GCA_018370615.1 Clostridiales bacterium | reverse complement strand
CATCTGCGGAGGCTGCCAGCTGAAATTCATAGGAAAGCGCTGCATTTCCATCGGCACTGTCCTGCATCAGCTTTGCAAACCCCATACCGGTAGGTCCCTGCAGGGCATATGCACGCACAGGATCCTGTGATAATTCCGCTGTAGTTTCCGGAGCAGTTGTAGTTTCCGCATCCGTTGTTGTTTCCTCGGCCTGTCCGTCTTCCGTGGAACAGGAGGCGAAGAGACCAACGCACAAAAGCATTGCGATGGCCAGAGCAATCAGTCTTTTCATAAAATATCCTTCCTTCATAAAAGTTTATTGTATCATCAGCTTCAGCTTTTCTATCTGAAGCGGTGTTACCTTCTTTTTTTCTCTTCGAATCAGTCCATCAGCGCAAAGGCTGTCCATCGCCCGATACAGAGAAGCACGCCCTACCCCAAGCTGGTCTGACAGCTTGGCATATGGAACATCCAATTCCCAGCTTCCATCCGGTCCAAGAGGCAAATGCAGCAAATATAGTACCAAGCGTTCCAGTGCACTTCCTGCCGTATATGCGGTAATTTTCCGATTTAGAAAAGCGATTCGATTGGACAGGAAAATAATGTAGTTTTGCGCAGCTGCCGGTTCATGCAAACATATTTCCTGCACTAAGACAGTCGGTAAATACAAAACCCTACAGTCCTCCAACGCACGCACACAGGTGCGGTATCCCTTCTCACCGGAAAAGAGGGAAGCGGCCCCAAAGGAATCTCCGGCCCCCATGGTGCGAAGCAGCGCTGGATGTTTTTCATCACCGGATAAAATCTGCGCGCTGCCTTCCAAAAGCACAGCAAGACCAATGGGCTCCTCCTTTGCAGAAAGGAGTATCTCTCCTTCGCCGTATTTCTGTATCACGGTTTTCTCCAGAATATGGTACAACCTGTTTATTTCCTCAAAATTCATTCCGTGAAAGAGAAAAAGGGAGGAGATTCTTTCCTGGATCATTTCATCCATTGTACATCGCCTCTTATATATTTGTCTCATTTGAGACATTTTTACTATAGCAAAAATCTGTTCAATCGTCAATAGAAAATAGAAAAGAATAATGTGAACAATGTGTAAACATGCGGAAATATATTGAAATCCCGGGTAAAATATAATAAAATAAACAGGGCTATATGCCAATGTTAAAAAATGCGCCAGCTTTTCTGGCCAAACTGGAGGTTTATATGACACTGCTTGTACTGGCTGCCGGAATGGGTTCCCGTTACGGTGGCCTGAAACAAATCGACCCCTTTACGGAAGATGGAGAATTTATCATTGACTTTTCTGTATATGATGCACTGCAGGCGGGGTTTGACCGTGTAGTATTTATTATAAAAGAGGAAAATTACGAGGATTTCCGGGAGACCATCGGCGCGCGCCTGGAAGGCAAAGTAAAAGTAGAATATGCGTTCCAGCGCATGGATTATCTTGTCCCCGCCGACAAGCTTCCCCCGGAACGTACAAAGCCGTGGGGCACTACTCAGGCAATTTTGTGTGCCCAAGAAGCAGTTGGCGACGATGTATTCGCCGTCATCAATGCAGACGATTTTTACGGTAGAGATGCCTACAATAAAGCGGCAGCTTTTCTGAAGAATACTGCCGGGAAAAGCGATAACGCCTATGCTATGATCGGCTACCGTCTGGGCAACACTCTGACTGACAACGGAAGCGTAGCCAGGGGAGTATGTGTAACGAAGGACGGATATCTCTCCGAAATTGTAGAGCGTACGAAAATTTATAAAACCACCGAGGGCGGCCGGTTTGAAGATGAAAACGGGCAAACCATTGAGCTCCCTGCTGACACCGTAGTTTCTATGAACTTCTGGTGCTTTGCACCCTCTGTGTTTGCCGGTGCAAAGAAATATTTCAAGGAATTTTTGGAAAATCCCTCCAGAGATCCTCTAAAGGGAGAATGCTTCCTGCCCAATGTAGTTGGGCAAATGAAAAATGACGGATACTGCACTGTTGAGGTAATCGAAACCTCTGCAAAATGGTACGGCGTCACCTATGCGGACGACAAGCCTGGTGTAGCAGAGCAAATCCGGGCGATGATCGCTGATGGAACTTATCCAAAAGGGCTTTGGAAATAAACCGAGAGAAAGGCGGTAGTACTCATGGCAATTTTAATTACAGGCGGAACAGGTTTTATCGGCTCCCATACAGTTGTGGAGCTGATAAAGGACGGCAGAGAAGTGGTGATTTTGGACAATCTTTCCAACAGCAAGCGATGCGTGCTGAAGCGCATTGAAAAAATCACCGGCGTGCTGCCGAAATTTTACGAAGTGGACCTGCTGGACTATGCGGGAACGGAAAAGGTGTTCCAGGAAAACGACATCGATTCCGTCATTCATTTTGCTGGGCTCAAGGCAGTGGGGGAATCGGTGGAAAAGCCCCTGGAATATTATCACAATAACCTGACCGGCACGCTCCACCTCTGCAGTCTGATGCGCAAGTATGGAGTCATGCGCATCGTATTTTCCTCTTCTGCTACTGTTTACGGCTCTCCCGCGGAGATACCGATCACAGAGCAGTGCCCAAAGGGCACCTGCACCAACCCCTATGGATGGACAAAATGGATGATCGAACAAATTCTCACCGACCTTGCAAAGGCAGATGGGGATATGAGCGTGGTCAATCTGCGCTATTTCAACCCAATCGGCGCCCACGAAAGTGGTCTGATTGGGGAAGATCCCCAGGGAATCCCCAACAACCTTCTGCCGTATGTATCCAAGGTAGGGGCGGGCAAGCTGGAATGCCTTACAGTATACGGCGATGATTACGATACACCGGACGGAACCGGTGTGCGTGACTATATCCATGTAGTGGATCTTTCTCTTGCACACCTGAAAGCGCTGGACTGGACGAAATCTCATAAAGGTACCGATGTATTTAATATCGGTACCGGGAACGGCTATTCCGTATTGGAAATTGTCCGGGCCTATGAAAAGGCCAGCGGCAAAAAGGTACCTTATAAAATCGGCCCCCGTCGTGCGGGTGATATCGGGGAATGCTATGCCGATCCGAGCAAAGCCCTCGAAGAACTGGGCTGGAAGGCACAGCGCG
>JAGZAC010000286.1 GCA_018370615.1 Clostridiales bacterium | reverse complement strand
CCGCTTCCTTGGGACTCTCCATAGGCTGTAAAGCAGCCCAGCCCTGGACCTGCCCTTCTTGGTCCAGATAAAGCAGCCTCCCTTGCGGGAGATGGCCCTGCTCCCAATCTGCCAAACTAGGAGCAACATGGAAAAATGTGGCGCTGTTTTGACACAAGCACTGATTTAAAATGTCCCGCACTGCCGGCCAGTGACGAGGAGAAAAGGCAATCACTCTATCCTTCATGTTCCTGCCCTCTTTGCGCCTTCCGAAGGAAGCAAAACACCTGCTTCCGGCGCGTTTCTTCTGACGCTTTGGATTCCTTTTATGCAGTTCCTCCGGATTCCATATCCCTCAGATACCGCAATAATTTCCCCATTTTTGGCTTTTAAACGGAACCGAAATTCGCCTGCCCGATCCTGATACAGTTCAAATTTTGGATTTTTCCTCATTTTCGGACAGGGCAGGGTCAGGTCGCAAAAAGCTGCAAGCGGCGCATTGCGTTTTACGCTACTGATCCCGACCTTGCAGGAGGCCAGGGTTTGATACACTTCAGAAGTGGCAATAATTCGGCCGTTCCGGGCCAGCAGGTCGAATTTATAACCGGTGGCGGTAACCTTAATCAAAAAATTTCCCATTTGTTAAAAACATAGGCAGACTGGACAGGGGACTGAAATCCTCTCTCCAGTATCCTGAAGCCGGCCGGTATCCTGATTGCGGGAAAAAACGGACAGGCTACTGCTGCCCTGATTGGCTGAAAGCAGCCAATTGCCGGTAGAATCCAAGGCAATATCTCTGGGACACAACCCGCCGCAGTCTATGGCTTCCATCCATTCCAGTCCGCCTTCAGTATTCAGGGCAAAGCAAGCGATACTGTTGTGACCGCGGTTGGAGACATAGAGAAATCGTCCATCGGAAGAAACTCGTATGGCAGCACAGGCATTTTCACCTGAAACGTTAGGGGGAAGAGTGGAAAGTATCTGGAATAATTCCATGCTTCCCTTTTCATCCCACGCGACTGCCGCAGCCTTAGAACTCAGTTCGCAAGCTACGTATATTACTGGCAGGAATGGATGAAACACAAAATGCCGAGGGCCTGTGCCAGCAGGAAAAAGAAGGGATGTACAGGGCTGCAACACCGCAGCCCCCTGCTGGTATGGATAGCAGACTAGCCGATCAATTCCCAGGTCGCATAATAGCAATTTGCTTTCGTCAGGAGACAAGCGGGCGCAATGGACATGAGACCATTCCTGCAGCAGCGGATTTCCGGGCTTCTCTCCCATGGACTTCCGTCCCAGATGGGTAATTTCCTGACACATGGGAAGCAGGCGCCCATCCTGCAGCAATGGAAATATGGAACAGGTGCCTTGGGTATAATTTGACACAAATAACCTTTTTCCTTCTTTGTCTGTACTCAGATGACAGGGATCTTTACCAAAAGTGGGGAAAAGGCCAGTAGAGAAAAGGGCGCCGTTGGCCCAATCTATGGCAAACGACGCTGCGGCACCGCCGCAGCAACCCTGGTATTCCAACCGTTCCGATACCGCATAGAGGCTGCGGCGGTCCGGGGCAAAAAGAAGATACGAAGGATTTACCATTTCCGCCACAGGCTGTACCCATCCCCGACCTGTGTGGGAGGAAAAGGAGAGAAAATAGATGCCTTTCGATTGGGTTCCGCTGGTATAGGTTCCCACATATGCACCAGAAAAAGCTGGAGAGGCCACAGGCAACAGTCCTTTCATATGAGAAGTGTAAGAATAAAGAGCGCTTTAGTGAGAGAGGAGCAGGTCCAGTTAGGGCAAAACACCTCTGACGCTTTGCAGCGATTATACCATAGGGGTTAAATTTTGACAAGGTGGCTGCAAAAAGAGCGGGCAGCCCAAAGGCTGCCCGCTCTTTGAAACGGAAGACAAATCGAGTTATGCTTTTTTTTCTATGGCATGCAGCGCATCTTTTCTCGAGAGGTTAATTCTGCCCTGGGAGTCGATCTCTACTAACTTGACAAAAATTTCATCTCCTACGGTGACAAAATCCTCTACCTTTTCCACTCGCTTGCTGTCCAGCTTGGAAATGTGAACCAATCCTTCTTTACCTGGGGCAATTTCCACAAAGGCGCCGAAGTTCATCAAACGGGTTACCTTCCCCTTGTAGATGGTACCCACTACCGGATCCATTGCAATGGTTTCAATCATCATAACAGCGCGCTTTACATTATCACGGTCCAGAGCAGAAACAAACACGCTGCCGTCTTCCTCAATATCAATTTTCGCGTCGCATTCCGCACAGATCTTTTGGATGACCTTTCCGCCGGAACCGATCACCTCGCGGATTTTATCCACCGGAATCTTCAGAGACTGCATTTTGGGTGCGTACTTAGACAGTTCGCTGCGGGGTTCCGCAATGGCTTTGCTCATTACTTCATCCAGAATATACAGCCGTGCTTTACGGGTTTTTTCAAATGCGTCGGCAATGATATCATAGGTTAGACCGTCAATCTTTAAGTCCATTTGGATAGCGGTGATGCCCTCATGGGTACCGCCTACTTTAAAGTCCATGTCGCCGTAGAAATCCTCTAAGCCCTGGATGTCAACCATTGTAGTCCAGCTTCCATCCTGCGCAGTGATGAGACCACAGGAAATGCCAGCCACAGGGGTTTTGATGGGCACACCGGCATCCATTAGAGCAAGAGTGGACGCGCAGATAGACGCCTGAGAAGTAGAGCCGTTAGAGGAGAGCACTTCAGAAACAAGACGGTAAGAATAGGGGAATTCCTCAACTGAAGGAATGACAGGCAACAGGGCACGCTCCGCTAAAGCGCCATGGCCAATTTCCCGGCGTCCAGGACCCCGGCTGGGTTTGGTTTCGCCCACAGAGTAGGAAGGGAAATTATATTGATGCATATACCGCTTTTCGGTTTCGGGATCGATGCCGTCGAGCATCTGGGCATCGCCGGAGGAGCCGAGGGTGGCGATGGTGAGCACCTGAGTCTGGCCTCTCGTGAACATGCCGGAGCCGTGGACCCGGGGCAGGAGGCCGACCTCGGCGGCGAGGGGCCGCATGTCGTCGATGCCGCGGCCATCCACCCGCTTGC
>JAGZAC010000285.1 GCA_018370615.1 Clostridiales bacterium | reverse complement strand
GCGTGGGCTATATGGTGGATGGAGCTATGGGCCACGAGGAAAACGAGAAGCCCCGGATGGTCAAAAGCCCGTGGTTCGACGAGGAGATCCCCTTTGACCTTGCCGCCGAGACCGGCACCCGCAAAGTCATCCGGGACCACTCCACCATCGGCATCGTCGTCACCACCGACGGAACCATCAGCGAGATCCCGCGGGAAAATTACCTTCCCGCCGAACAGCGGGTGGTGGAGGAGCTGGAAGCGCTGGGCAAACCTTTCGTCATCCTGCTCAACAGCACCCACCCCGACGCCCCGGAGACACAGGCGCTGGCCGCTCAGTTGGAACAGAGCTACGGGCGCAGTGTCCTCCCCGTGAGCTGCATCGACCTTGACCGGGCCGCCCTGCACGAGATCCTGCGCCGGGTGCTCTACGAATTCCCGGTGCGGGAGCTGGATTTCGCCATCCCCCGCTGGGTAACGATGCTGGACAGCGGCCACTGGCTGCAAACGGAAATTTATACCGCTGCCATGGAGTTTTCAGAGCAGATCGCCCGGATGAAGGACGTCCCGGCCCAAAACAGCGCCGGGGCCCTTGCCAGCGATTCGGTGGAGCGCTCTGCCCTCAGCGGGATGAACCTTTCCGAGGGCGTGGTGCGGGTAACGGTGCTGCTCAAACCGGATGTGTTCTACCGCGTCCTCAGTGAGCAGACCGGCCTTGCCATTGAAGGAGAATCGGGCCTGCTTCCCTGCTTGATGGAATTGGCAGAAATCAAACAAAAATATGCAAAGATCAGGGATGCCTTAGATGAGGTAGAAGCTACCGGTTATGGTATTGTGATGCCCTCCATGGAGGAGTTGAGGCTGGAGGAACCGGAGATTGTAAAACAAGGCGGCAAATATGGGGTACGGCTTCAGGCATCCGCTCCTTCCATCCACACGATGAAAGCTGATATCACGACCGAGGTAGCGCCTATCGTAGGTTCGGAAAAGCAATCGGAAGAACTGGTGTTGTATTTGCTTAAGGAATTTGAAGAGAATCCTCAGAAGCTTTGGGAATCCAATATCTTTGGCAAGAGCCTTCATGAACTGGTCAATGAGGGGCTGCACAACAAACTGTACCGGATGCCGGGGGACGCCCGCTTAAAGCTGCAGGAAACAGTGGAGAGAATTATCAATGAAGGTTGCGCAGGGTTAATTTGCATTATTTTGTAAAGACCGGTGTCTTGGAATCCTTCCCAAAAGAGAAAGAAAACAAGGCGGCAGGGCAAAGGAAATCATCTCCTCCCTGCCGCCTTTATATTGTCTGATGCCTTTCGTTCCGAAGACTTTTTTATTTTGCGTTTCCTGATTTCTCTATTCCGAGCAGAATCCGTATTGCCCGATGAAGCTCCGGTTGTCTGCGGTATTGAAAAATTAGTTGTTTTTCTTCTTCCGTCAAGGCGTCTTGAGAAAGACTGATATCGAGCAATTCGTCTGCCGATATTTGCAGCACTTGACAGATAATCGCCAATCGGTCCGCATCCGGACGATTGATTCCTTTCTCCCAATTGGATACTCTGCTGTTGCTTACCCCAATTTGGGCGGCAAAATTTTTCTGACTTAATCCCCGCTGTTCCCGGAAATATCGAAGCCTTGCGCCGATTTCATACTTCAAACCAATCACCTCGTATTTTTAGTATATTATATGAATTCAAGAAGTCAATAATAAAATTCAAGAATCTCTGTATTTTTCTGTTGACAATATAGAAATACTGATATATTATTAATATAATACAGAATTCCTGAAATGCTGGGGGAGGAGGTGCTTTTATGCCGGTCCATGAAAAGATACGGGATTATATACAATTGCATGGTCTGCGATCCGATTTGATCGCGCTTACAGCTCATATTCCCGTTGATGCTTTTCAGGCAATGCTACAGGGAGAGAAAACAATATATGCAGATGACTTAAGGGCCATATGCATTGCATTGAATGTCAGTGCCGACACTTTCATTGGAACCAAAACAGCATAAGGAAACGATTGAAGGATAAAAAGCGCTATACAACAAGGAGGGATTTTAGATGAGAAAATTTTTTGCAGGACTACTCTGTGCAGCTATGCTGCTGTCTATGGCAGCCTGTGGGGGAGCAGGGGGCAGTTCTTCTCAGGGGGGCGAAAGCAGTACCCAAGAGAGCGGAGAGAACTCCTCTTCAGCGGCTTCTAGTCTTCCAGATGGGCCGGTGACCCTTAGTATCAATCTGCATAGCTGGACCCCTACCCTTAACACGGAGCCTACAGAAGAAAGTCCTACCGTTCGATTGGTAGGAACCACTGTTTTGGAGCAATGGCTGGCAGATAAGCCTAACGTTACGGTGGAATGGCACCGCAATGTAGTGCTCAATGATGCCACTTCGGCCAGAGAAAATATGAACATTTTGGTAAATGCTGGAACCGCTCCTGATATTTTCTTTGCATGGGGAAACTTTTTTAATGATCAAGGCTGGTTGTGCGACCTAAGCGACATTCTTGAAACGCCCAACTATTATGAAGAAGGAAATCAGAAATGGATTGACCAGTTCCCTGAATACTTATGGGAAGCGGATCAAATGACTATGAATGTAAAAGGGGACAAATTGGCCATTCCATTCTCTCTTTATCCCGGGTCTTCTGTGGCATATTTCTACAATGTGGACCTGTTTGAGCAATATGGGAAATCGGTTCCCGCCACCTATCAGGAACTCTGTGACACCGCTCTGTTTTTTAAGAAAGAAGGATATACTGGTGTTGCTCCTTGGTCTGGTCTTCCCAAGGTAGACGCCAGCGATTGGCTTTTCTGGTCCAGCTTGTGTCCTGCCTATGCCGTAGGATATGAATCCATCGACGCAGATGGAGATGAAGTGGTCAATATGGAAGAAAACCTTCGTGCTGCTTTTAAAGGGATGTTCTATGCGCAGCCCAATGAAAACGTGCAGGAAGTATTCCGTCAGTTTAAGTACAATAAAGTAGAGGTGCTGGATCAAGGATGGGAAGGCATTGATTATACTACTCCCTGGGTACAAGGCGAAGTTGCCATGAAATTGGACGGCTTGTGGGCTCTTGCGGGGGAAGCCTCCA
>JAGZAC010000284.1 GCA_018370615.1 Clostridiales bacterium | reverse complement strand
CTGAAAGGGGAAGACATAAGTTACGGTTCCTTTTCTGAGGGCATTGTTTTATCATGTTGTTTTGATTTTCATCAGGTACCCATATAAATAGTACTGGAAAGATAAATTTTTAATTGCGTATAGACTTTTACATTAGCAGCATTTAAAAGTACTTGCGCACCATCACGCGAGGATAAGCAATAAATTTTATAAATATTGATTGTTCAAGCGTTTATATAACCATTGAAAGAATTTGCCTGCTGCAACTCAATGGATAACTTTTGTCACTTTGATAGCTGTGAAATAATTATAAACGCAACCATCTTTTTTGTAAAGAAGTTTACTTAAAAACTGTTTAAAGTAGAGGGTTTTAGTATGAAAGATATTGCAAAAAATCAGAATGCGTTGTATAATATAACTGTTTTTTAATGTCCTGGAATTTTTATTTACACGGCTATCTTTTTTAAGAGAAATCAAATGGAGGGATTTTCTAACATGGAGAGCCCAGTCATTTTTGCTTCCGCTATTCCGGAAGGGCGGCCGGTTCGTTTGACCGCCGCTACCCGGACATTTGCTTTTGACGCCCTGAATGGAATGTATGGAAAGGCGATAAAATCCACCCCTTTTCTTTCAATGGAGGATATAGAGAATTTTGATACCCTTTCTTCCCATAAGCAGTATCTTCTTTCCATCCGCCGTATTGCGGAGCAAGCCCCATTGAGGTTTTGTCCAGGGGAACTGCTTTGCGGCAGCGCTACCCTGTCCGACAGTATTTCCCACGTGGTGCCAGTACGGTATCACGGAAAGAACCCTCTCCCCAGTATGAGCCACTTGACCTGCGGCTTTGACCGTGTACTGCGGGAAGGGGTGGATCAATATGAAGCCCGTATTCTGAAGCGCCTTTCCACTGCTGACCCGAAAGAAAAGGAGACCTTGGCTGGATTTTTGAACGTGGTGGCCAGTCTGCGGGTTTGGCATGGGCGTTACCTTTCCGCTCTATCTCAGCGGCTTTTTGAAGCTTCTCAGGAAGAGAAGGAATATTGGAGCGGTTTGTATGAGACGTTGTGCAGAGTACCATTTTCTTCTCCCAGAAATTTTCGCGAAGCGCTGCAATCGGTGTGGTTTACCTTTGCCTTTATCCGCCTCTGCGGCAATTGGCCGGGAATCGGCCGGTTGGATGAGATGTTATCTCCTTATTTAGAAGCGGATTTGGCAAAAGGCGTGCTCACCGAGGACCAAGCCAGAGAGCTATTGGCGCATTTTTTCATTAAAGGCTGCGAGTGGATTACCCATGAGCCCACTGAAAACGGAGGAGATGCGCAGCATTATCAAAACATCGTATTGGGCGGGATAGATGCCCATGGAAAAGAGGTATCCTCTACTGTCACCCGTTTGATTCTGGAGGTAGTGGAAGAGCTTCCGATTTCCGATTTTCCCATTGCGGTGAGAATTGGAAAATCCAATCCTGATTGGCTGCTCCCGCTTACTGCCCGCGTAATGCGCCATGGCAGTGGTGTAGTGGCGGTATACAACGAGAAACTGATCCTCCAGAGCCTGTTGGATTTTGGATATCCCTTAGAAGAAGCCCGCCAGTTTGCCAATGACGGCTGCTGGGAGGTGCAGGTGCCGGGAAAAACCAATTTCAGCTATTTTCCCATGGATCTGCTCCTTCCCTTTCAGCGAGAGGTATTGGGCCTTGAACAGGAAAAACCAAATCACTATGATGATATGGAACAGATTTATCAAGCGGTTCATGGGCTTCTTGGACGGCTATTAGAAGAATTCCATCAATGTGCCGACGGGATTTTATCTGATGATCCTCATGGAGTAGTGTCGGTGTTTGAAGACGATTGCATTGAGACCGCCAAAGAATATCGGCAAGGCGGTGCGCGCTACAATGTCCTGTCCCCGCATTTTGGCGGCGTGCCGGACGTTGTAAATTCTCTTTATGCTATTCAGAAGCTGGTATTTGAGGAAAAGAAGGTCAGCTATGATGAATTGATGGAGATTTTGCAAAACAACTGGGAAGGTGCCGAGCCTCTGCGCCAGTATGTCCGAAACAGCTATGTCTATTATGGCAACGACAATGACGAAGTGGACCAAATCATGGTGCGGGTAATGGACGATTATCTTTCCCAGTGCCGGAAGGTAAAAGTGCGGAACGGAATTCTCCGTCCTCCCGGTATATCGACCTTTGGCCGTCAGATTGAGTGGAAGGATATGAGAACAGCCTCTGCTCATGGATTCCGGAAAGGGGAGATCCTTTCCGGCAACCTGAGCCCTACTCCAGGAACCGACGCCGTGGGCGCGACTGCTATCATTCGTTCTCACTGTAAAAACCACTTAGATGATCTTACCTGCGGCACTGCGTTGGATATCAAACTGGACCCTTCCGCTGCCAAAGGCCCGGAGGGGCAGGCTGCGATCGAGGGCCTGATCCGCGGTTTTGTAATGCTTGGCGGTTTCTTTATGCAGGTGGATGTTCAGGATAACAGCGTGCTGTTGGACGCTCAGAAGCATCCGGAAAAATATCCTACTCTGGCGGTTCGTATTTCCGGGTGGTCCGCACGGTTTGTGACGCTGGATGCCAGATGGCAGCGGATGGTGATAGAACGCTCCACTCAAGCGAGGTAATGGCATGGGGGAGACAAAAGACGTCTGCGGCGTCATTACCGATTTGCAGCGTTTTTCCATGCATGATGGACCCGGAATCCGTACCACTATATTTTTAAAAGGATGTCCTCTTCACTGTTTGTGGTGTCATAATCCCGAAACCCAACAGGTTCTGCCTCAGGTTCAGCTTCATTGCAACCGCTGCTTATTGTGCGGGGCTTGTGCGGAGGTATGCCTACAGGGGTGCCATCAGATGGGAGAGCGGCATCTCTTTGATTCCTCCCAGTGCGTCGGATGCTTAGCCTGTACAGAGGCCTGTATGCCTCGGGCTCTTGAGGTGTGCGGAAAAGAGGTTACGGTAGAACAGGTGCTGAGAGAAGTGGAAAAAGACCGGGCTTTTTATGGAAGTACCGGCGGGATGACTCTTTCTGGCGGAGAGCCTATGGGACAGCCTGACTTTGCTTTGGCTCTTTTGGAGGGGGCAAAAAA
>JAGZAC010000283.1 GCA_018370615.1 Clostridiales bacterium | reverse complement strand
TATACCGGGCAGGAAGAGAAATCCCGTTTTCCACCAGGGAACGGGTAAAATACGTGTCTTTTTTCATGCCGCCGGCCGGAAAGGTATAATTCGGCTTGTCCGTCACGAATAAAAGCAGCAAGCTTTTATCCTCCTTGTGACAGGCAAACCCCAGCCGCAGGGAATCGGTGCGCCGGAGAATATTCTGCAGCAGCCGCTTGTTCAGAATGATTTCCCCGCTCGCCCGAATGTTCAGCGCGCCGGCCGAAGTTGTATGCCGTGCCTCCGGCACCAATTCAAACTCCGATCGATCGATTTTCATTGTAGCGGTGTCCAGGAACATACTATCGCTTCCTTTCCAAAATCTTTAGTGGAATGTCACCAAGTCTGAAGTTGCGCCCGGCCTCCTTTCGCTTATTTTCGACATTTTTCTGTATTTATCGCCATTATATTCCATATTATAGAAATTATCAACTATTTTCCCATAAAATATATATATAACTTATTTACCTTTAATTTGTTATTTTTCTAATTTTCTTAAGCTCTATTGATTTACCCGCATATTGTTGCTATACTGACAGTATACATCCGAAAATCCTTATCCACATGGACAAACCGCCGCCAAGCGGACCCGTACGCTCTTCCCTGCTGATAATGAAGAAAGGGGCGACTAGGTTATGTTGGAGAAAAAGGAACCGTTGCTGCTGCTCGATAACAGCAGCATGTATGTGGTGGGGGCGGGGGATTACCATTCCACCGACCTGAGCTTTGAGGAGGCCAAGGCCATTATCGACATGTATGACACACCGGATATCCTGCGCTGCTACACGGATCGCGCCATTGACGACGTGTTGTGCGAATACATCGGCATCCAGCAAAGGGAGTTCGCTTACAAGCCGGTGCGCAAAATGCGCGTCGGCCAGGACGCCATTGCCATCAAGCGGCACATCACTAAATCGGAAACGCAGCCGGAAGTACAGGCCGACGACGGCGTAACGGCCAAGAAAATTCAAAACGTATACGTCTATTGCCAATATATCACGCGGATATCCTAACCAGCGCATTTCCCCTTGCCGACCAGAAGATTGCCGTCTATCTGATTGAAAAAAGGAGGCCCTCAGCTGAGGGCCTCCTTTTTCTGTACAGGTATATCTTCGGTGAAGCAGCGCAGGAAGAATTCTCCCCGCCATCTGTTGTAAAGCTGGAACTTGCTCATAATTAGACGCTGCATTCGTATAAAAACATGTCGGAATCATTTGTTTTGGCTATATCTTTCGCAAAGGATGAATATACTTTCACTTTTGTAAACCCAATTGCACTCAAAATGGCCTCCATCTCTCCTAGTTCGTACAAATGGGTCTGAAAATCCATCTTCTCTTGCTGCAACAATTCATGACCATCATACAATTCATAAAGCGCTGGACTGAATTGCGTGTGAGTCGCCTCATCATAATAGCTTTTGGACTTAAGAACCAATTGAAAATTTTCTCGGGTTTCGACCGTTATTCCCACTGTATATTCATTACTATCGGGACAACGGTCTGCCACGGTATCGACCGCAAACACAAATTTCCCGTCTTTTTTTAAGAGAGCTTTCATCTTGGATAAAATGCTTATGCAGGATTGCCTGTCTGTAAATAAGGATACGGAGCCAGAAGAAATAAAAATGTAATCAAAGCATTCCTCTGTCGGATAGTCTTCAATGTCACTTTGTACGATCGGTGCAGCAGGCGCCTTTTCCAGCAGCTTTTCGAGCATTTCCTGCGAGTTATCTATGCCCTTTATATGAAATCCTCTTTTTAAAAACGGCACAAAAAATCTTCCGCTTCCGCATAAAGGCTCTAAAATGGACATTTCCTTTTTACATAGAAATGGATGTTCCGCTGTTCAAAGTATGGAGTGTGCGTTTCCCAGACTTCAGTTTCCGGGTGCAGCGCTTCGATAGCCTGCCAAGCGGCATATCCGACGCCTTTGCTATGGCAGTCCACATCGACAAACAACAAATCCAATGAATTACGGTTTGTTTCGGGGTGTATCACAATCACCGCACCACCAACCACTTTACCGTCAAGCACGATATTGTAGCTCTCGGCTCCTTCTGCTTTGAAAGACCTGATTATATGTTCCCTTGGAATAATCTGGCCGTCAAAATCACCGAACTGCTCCACGACAGCCTTCTTGAATGCAATTTGAATCTTTTTGATGAACTTCTCTTTGTCACGCTCCTGTAAGGGTGTCAGTACAATGTCCATGTTTAACCTCCTAAAGCAAAAATGCCCGGTCATTGCACTGCTGCAATAACCGAGCTCACTCGACATCTTATCTGACAGGCGGCCTGCAGGCAACGCCTACGATCCCCTACACTACGGTGTACTGTCCTCTGATGTAAATGCGATTATATCCTATTATCATAAAAATGTCAATACGCCCCCGACAACCATATCGGCTGCCAAGGGCGTATTTTGTTATCTATTGCAGGCAGATGATTGGCAACATAAGAAACCTCTCTTGTCTTGATAGACAAAAGAGGTTTCTTTCGTGTGAGAAGCACATAAAAAAGCATATTTTAGCGTTTTTAGCGGAGGGATTTAAGCCCTCGTAACACGCAAAAAAATTGGCAGCGGCAGAGAGCTGCCGGGGTGTACACAACCAATGGTACGCGACAATCCATTGATTTTCTAACAGCCGAGGCATCGAAGCAAACGCCGCATCTCCCGTACTCCTTTTTCTTGCGATGTAATGATAGCTTGCAGAATAGGGTCAAGTTCCGGACAGATGGGATATTGTAGCACATTCTTTGACATCTGAATAGCGCCTTGATGGTGTGGGATCATTTCCCTCATAAAATTCGCGTTTATATTGTTATTGGAGCAAGCATTGCGCATTTGTGAAAACATCGTTTGTGTAATCTGGCGGAACCGCCTGTCGTATAAGCACAGATCCTTCTCTGAGTTTGAAAGCTGTGCACAATGCGGCAAGACACTTTGCATGTTCTCAATACTTTTAGTTTGTTCATTTACGATGTTTTGCGCGATACGCTGTAGAGGGACAAAGGTGGTATACTGCAGAAGATTTTCCGACATTTCGATAGCCGCCCGGTGATGTGGGATCATCTGC
>JAGZAC010000282.1 GCA_018370615.1 Clostridiales bacterium | reverse complement strand
GCGGGTATTCCTGGGGTGGAGCGGAATCGGGGATTACTACTCTGTCCACGCGCTTTTCACCTGTGATCGCTATCGAGTGAGTGAACGGTGGAAGGACCTGATCCTAAAAAATGCCGTAGAGGGCCATGCTCCGGCTAATTTTGACCCGGATACCTGGGAGGCGTTGGAGCACATCGACGGGACGCCGACGGCAAAACAGTGGGCGGACCTGCAAGCCAAACGAAAGGCAGAACTGGAGGCAGAGGCAGAAAAAGAGGCGGGAAAAAGGACAGAGCTGGAGCAAAAACAAATTTCCATGTTTGAAGATTACTAAATTGAAAACGGAATAAGGTGCGTGTATGAGAATCGAAGACCTTCCGCCGTGGGCGCAGGCTCAGGCGGCGAACCAGATCATGGCGCGGCAGAGGAGGGGAAGCGGCAGGAGCCGGGCCCCCTCCCCTGCCCTGTCGGACGATGAAGAAGAGATGCCGCGGCGGGCGGCATCCAAGTACCACAACCGGAAGGCCGCCCGGATCACGGCGGCGGGAAATATTCTGGAATTTGACAGCCAGAAGGAGGCGCGGCGGTATGACGAGCTGGCGCTGCTGCTGGCGGCCGAGAAGATTCGGGACTTGAAGCTCCAGCCGGAGTACACCCTGCAGGAGGCATACACCACCCTGGAGGGCGTGCGGGTCCGGGCTATCCGGTACAGGGCAGACTTTTCCTACGAGCGGGCCACGGAGCCGGACTGCTGCGGAGAGGTCCACTGGCTGCGTGTGGTAGAGGATGTAAAGAGCGAAGCCACCAAAACCAGGGTATACGCCATCAAGCGGAAGCTGATGCGCGAGCGGCTGGGTATTGATGTGCGGGAAGTGTGACATGTGCAGGCTGATTTGTGGGGACTGCATGGAACTGTTGCCAGAAATCCAGGACGGGAGCGTCGACATGGTACTTTGCGACATGCCATACGGCTCTACGCAGAATACCTGGGACCAGAAGCTGCCGCTAGACAAGCTCTGGGAGCAGTACAGCAGGATTGTCAAGGAGCACGGCGCCATCTGCCTGTTCGCGGACGGAATGTTTCTGGCGGACCTGATGAAAAGCAACCGAAAAATGTGGCGGTATAACCTGATTTGGGACAAGCTGTGGAAGAGCGGACTGTTTTTGGATGAGGTGTATGAAAAGGAGATTGCTTATTTAAATCTGGCAACGCAAAACAAAGTTAACGGAATTGTTGCACTGACCTACTCAGATATTGGAAATTTTATCAATCCTGATATTCCGATTGTTGTCTTCGACCGCTTCTTTGAAAACCGCAACATTCCTCGAGTTGCATCAGATAATTATAATGGCAGCATGATGGCTATTGAAAAGCTGCTTGAGCTTGGCTGTCGCCATCCAGTATACATTCGTTTTCATTCTATCTTCCCTGGAGAATCTGACAAGCGAAAAGATGGCTATTTGGCTGCCTGCAAAAAATATCATATAACTCCCGACTTTCTTGACATGGAAGATTGTGATAATTTCATTGATATGATGAAGCAATTTATTGATAAGCATAAAAAATCAGATGGCTCTCTTTCCTTTGACGGAGTTTTCTGTCATACAGATTATCACGGTTATATATTCAAGAAGCTTTTGCAAAAGGAAGGATACCGTGTCCCAGAAGATGTACAGCTTATTGGTTTTGACGGTATCCGCAAATTTGGTGGGTCAAAAGAAGATCTTTTTGTCTCCTCAATGTGCCAACCACTGCCGCAGCTTGCCGCAAAATGTGTAGAAATTATCACAACAAAGGATCGTTCTATGATCCCTAGCCTGACACTTCTTCCAGTGACTTTCGAGGATGGCGGCACAACACGATCACTCAAAAAAGGTTAAGGTAACGCCTATGCTGAAATGGTTCATGCTAACTGTCTATATAACCCTCTGCTGCTACGTTATGTGGTCATTTTGCAGATGGACAAAAAAAATATATCTTCCAAAGCGCCGCGCCTTTAACATTATTGTGTGCGGACTAATATTAATCTTTGCTTCCAGCATTTTTTTAGGGAAATTTCTTCCTGAAAATGATTATCAGCTCTTGATTTTACGATTCAGCAATTATTGGATTGGCTTCTTAATTTATCTGATTTTCTTTATTCTCACAGCTGATCTTTTTTTGCTGTTTCTAAAGCTAGCTTCACGTCATTTAAAATCAGGCAAGCATCTTTTGTCTTCTGTATTTCTTCGCACTATACTTGGCTTTCTTGTCATTTTACTTAGTATAAGCTTTACCGTATATGGATGCTTTCACGCAAAGATGCTGACTACCTCCCACTATAAAGCCACTATTCAAAAAAGTGCCGGCAAGCTGACAGATTTACGAATGATTTTACTTGGAGATTTTCATCTTGGCTACAGTGTTGGCTGCTCCCAGATTGAGGACATGGTTAATACAATTAATTCCGAGAATGCTGATATTGTTGTTATTGCAGGAGATATTTTTGATAATAATTTCGATGCACTTGATAATCCAGAGCGTCTTGAAATGCTCCTGTCACAGATAAACAGCACTTACGGAACATATGCCGTATTTGGAAACCATGATGTGACAGAGACATTGATTGCCGGTTTTCCAATTTCTTCAAAAAATGCACCGCGCGATCCGCGCATGTATGAATTTCTTGAAAAAAGTAATATTAGCGTGCTTGAGGATGAGACAGCAATAATAGACAACAGCTTTTATCTTACTGGACGTCTTGATGAAAAACGCACCGGAAATGGAACAAAAAAACGTGCTTCTCTTGATGAACTCACAAAGAATCTTGATCCATCTATGCCGCTTTTTGTGATAAGCCATGAACCTGATCATCTGTCTGATTACAATGCGCACGGTGTTGATATAGTTCTTTCTGGTCACACACATGCCGGCCAGTTTTTCCCACTGACGATTGTTCAACCGTTTGTGTGGGAAAATTACTGGGGCATGAAAATGATTGACAGCATGTACAGCTTTGTCACTTCCGGCATTGGTGTCTACGGACCCGACATGCGTGTTGGAACAAATAGCGAAGTCATGGTAATTGATGTCCATTTTGAATAAAAAATCATTTGCTATTTCCTCCTATGTATACTA
>JAGZAC010000281.1 GCA_018370615.1 Clostridiales bacterium | reverse complement strand
TCCGCCAGCGTTCTGGCCATACGCTCGTCTTCCACTGCGTTGAATTCGTCACCTGCAAGGGGCACTTCTCCAAGGCCGATGATTTCTACAGGAACCGAGGGGCCTGCTTCCTTCAGGGTCTGTCCCTTGTCATTGGTCATAGCACGTACATGGCCTACAGCGGTTCCGGCAATCACAATGTCCCCCGTATGCAGTGTCCCGTTTTGTACCAAAACGGTAGCCACAGGCCCGCGGCCCTTGTCCAGCTGTGCCTCGATAACAATGCCCTTTGCACGACGGGAGGGATTTGCTTTATACTCTTTTACCTCTGCAATGAGAAGAATATTTTCCAAAAGGTCCTGGATACCTTCCCCTGTCAGTGCAGAAACGGGAACGCATATGACGTCACCGCCCCACTCTTCGGGCACCAAATTGTAATTGGTAAGCGCAGATTTCACTGCTTCCGGATTTGCCCCCGGCTTATCCATTTTGTTAATGGCAACGATAATCTCTACGCCGGCTGCCTGGGCATGATTGATGGCTTCTACCGTCTGCGGCATAATGCCGTCGTCGGCGGCAACCACCAAAATAGCAATATCCGTTGCCTGGGCACCCCGGGCGCGCATGGCGGTAAATGCTTCGTGACCGGGAGTATCCAGGAAGGTGATTTCCTTACCGTTCACAGTTACCCTGTATGCACCGATGTGCTGGGTAATCCCGCCGGCTTCTCCTTTTGTCACATTGGTGTGCCGAATAGCATCCAACAGAGAGGTTTTTCCGTGGTCAACGTGCCCCATGACACAGACCACTGGAGCGCGTTCCACGAGAGCGCTGCTGTCGTCCTCTTCTTCGTTAAACAGCTTTTCCTCTATGGTGACCACGACTTCCTTGGTAACCTGTGCCCCAAATTCTTCCGCTACCAAAAACGCCGTATCAAAATCGATCATCTGGTTGACTGTGACAATACTGCCCATAAGCATCAGGCGCTTCACCACCTCTGCAGCAGTCACCTTCAGTCTGGAAGCAAGCTCCCCTACGGAAATCTCGTCGGGAACGGTAATCTTCAGCGGCTGCTTTTTCGCTTCCATCGCAGCCTTGCGGCGCAGCTTTTCCATGGCTGCATTTTCTTTGTTTCTATTTTTGGAAGAACGTACGTCCCGGGTATTTTGCTTTTTCAGCTTCTGCTTATTGGAGGTCATCTGGTCCCGGGTGCTCTCCGGTGCAAACTTCTCCAGTCTTTCGTCATATTTGGAAAGATTCACAGATACGGAACGGGTGTCTACCACACGGGTCGTCCCCGTTCTTTTGCGCTCATTTACAGGCGCAGACTGCTTTGTTTTTTGCTTGGACATTGTGGATTGATCCGGGGTGAAGTCGCGGCTCTGCCCCATGGCTGCGGCTTCCTGTTTCTGCTGCAGTGCTTGCTGGATTTTCTGGCTCACATTCTGTGCGCCGCGCTTTTGATTGGATTTCTCCGTCTGCACATCCTGCTTTGGCTGCGTTTTTTCCGCCGGCGCAGCCTTAGGCTGCGCTTTCTTTGCGGCCTCTTCCTCTGCCTTGGCACGTGCTGCCGCCGCAGCCTTCAACAGCGCGGCGTCCTTCGCCTTTTCTCTGGCGGCCGCCTCTGCCTTTTCCTTCTCAGCCGCCTGAATTGCCGCCTCCCGCTGTGCCGCTCTCTCAGCTTCCTCCGCAGCGCGCTTGGCGGCCTCTGCTTCCGCTTTTTTCTTTTCAGCGGCAAGCTTCGCTGCCTTGCTCATTCTGACAGTTGGAATACGTGTCTTCCCATGGAGATATCCGTCAATGTCCTTTATCTGGTTCTCCTTAGTAAGCGTATCCAGAAAAAGGTTGACCTCCTCCGGTTCCAAGTTGGTCATCGTCTTTTTGCCGGTAATTCCTACCTCCTCCAGCATTTTGATAAGATCCTTGCTTTTCAAATCAAAATCCTTCGCAAGTTGGTTAATACGGAACATTGGGGCTTGTGCCATATTTTTTTACCTTTTCCCCCTCAGGGAATCCTTTCTGTCAGATTTTTGCTGATAAACATTCTGCCACAGCAGATGAAATTTAAACATTCTTTGTTTCCAGGGACTTGCGTATTGCAGCTGCAAATCCCTGGTCCGTCACAGCCACTGCCGCCACAGGAGCATCCTTGCCTACAGCGCGGGCCAGCTCCTCCATAGTGCAGTCCGGCCGAAGCACTTCTGCCTTGTAATAAGCACCTTTGTCCAGCACCTGCTTTGCCGTCCGGTCCGATACATCCCTGGCAAGAATCACCAGGCGCGCCTGCTGCCGCCGTATAGCTGTAAGCACCAAATCCGTTCCCAGCACCAGCGCACCTGCCGCATAGGCAAATCCAATATACTTTAGCAGTTTATTTTGCATCACTTGTCCGCGTTCTCTTCCTCAAACAAACGGATTTCCTGCGCCAGCGTATCCAGCACATCCTCCGGAATATTCAGCTCCAGGTTGTTTTGGAATCGCTTCGCTCGCCGTGCCTTCTGAAAACAGGCTGTCCGTTTGCATACATACGCACCTCTGCCGCTCATCTTCCCTGTAAAATCCAGCGCCACATCCCCCTCGGGGCTGCGCACCACCCGGATCAAATCCTTTTTGGGGAAGGACTCCCCGCAGCCGAGACAACGGCGCATGGGAATTTTCCTGGGCTTCGGCCTTTTTTTTGCATTGCTCATATATTACCCTCTCCCGATGAAAAGGTGCTTATCTTCCTTTAATATCAATTTTGTATCCGGTAAGCCTTGCTGCCAGCCGGGCGTTCTGGCCCTCCTTGCCAATAGCCAGAGATAGCTGTTCATTTGCTACCGTGACAACGGCACTGCGTTCTCCGTCCAGCTCCACATCCAATACCTGAGCAGGAGAAAGAGCTGCCGCAATATATTCCTCCGGAACCTCAGAATACTCGATCACATCAATTTTCTCACCCCGCAGCTCGTCTACAATTTCGCCGATTCTGCGGCCGCGCTCACCGATGCATGCGCCTACAGGATCTACATCTGCATCTCTGGAATATACCGCCAGCTTAGACCGGCTGCCCGCCTCCCGGGCCACACCTTCGATGATCACCACACCATCCTGAATTTCCGGAATCTCCATTTCAAACAACCGCTTCACAAGGTTGGGA
>JAGZAC010000280.1 GCA_018370615.1 Clostridiales bacterium | reverse complement strand
AAGCAAAAAAATGGAGAACTGTCCAGAATGTTCAGATATGCAGGGAAATTCCATGTTTTGACCGTTTTGGGATGTGTTCTCTCCGGGATCAGTACCATTTTATCTATGCTGCCTTTTGTTTGCATTTGGCTCGTCATCCGCGATTTAATCCAGGCTTTTGCTGCCGGGGATATATCTCTTGCAACGGGGAGCGCCCATTATGCGTGGATGGCGGTTGTGTTTGCAGCGGCAAGCATTTTAATTTATTTTATCGCCCTGAACTGTACTCATCTGGCGGCGTTTCGTACAGCCACCAATATGAGAAAATCTGCAATTCATCATATCGTGACGCTGCCGTTGGGGTATTTCAGCCAAAATGCAAGCGGACGGCTCAGAAAAATCATTGATGATAATGCAGGACTTACAGAAGGATTTCTGGCCCATCAGCTTCCCGATCTGACCGGAGCCGCAGTTATGCCGGTTGCCGTTATTATTTTGATTTTCCTTTTTGACTGGCGGCTGGGAATTTGCTGCCTGATACCTATGGGAATCAGTGTCATCTTTCTCAAACAGATGATGGGCGGAGATAATGCGCAGTTTATGGGCAAGTATATGACTGCACTGGAAACGATGAATAAAGAAGCTGTGGAATATATTCGCGGTATTCCTGTTGTAAAAGTATTTCAGCAAACTATTTATTCCTTCAAAAATTTTCACGCTGCAATAGAAGAATACGAAAAATTTGCTTCCGGGTATGCCTTAAAATGCCGTATTCCTCTTACTGGATTTACAGTAACACTGAACGGCACATTTGTTTTACTTATTCCAGTCGCCATGTTTATTTTGTCCGGGGTCAGCGGCCAGGCGGCTTATGAAAATGTTGTGCTGGATTTTCTGTTTTACAGTTTGTTTACTCCGGTCTGTGCAACTATGATGAACCGTATCATGTTTGCCAGCGAGCAGCTTATGGCGGCTAAAAGTGCAGTCAGCCGGGTGGATGAAATTTTGCAGGAAAAGCCATTGAAAGAGCCGGAACATCCCCTGATCCCGGCAGATGCTTCGATTGTGTTTTCGGATGTTTCCTTCGCCTATCCAGGGGCCAAAGAGAAGGCCTTAGACTATATCAGTTTTGAGGTTCCGGCAGGAAAAACAGTTGCGCTTGTTGGTGCCTCTGGCAGCGGTAAAAGTACAGCAGCAAGTCTCATTCCCCGATTTTATGATGTTCAGTCAGGTTCTGTTACGATTGGCGGCGTGGATGTACGCAATATTGAGAAGCAGGAACTGATGGAAAGGGTTGCTTTCGTGTTTCAGAATACCCGTCTGTTCAAGGATACTTTACTGAATAATATTAAAGCGGCCCGCCCGGACGCTACCAGGGAAGAAGTCCTGAAAGCGGCTGATGAAGCACAATGCAAGGACATTATTGACCGCCTCCCGGATGGGCTTGATACGCTCGTTGGAACAGGAGGCACATATCTCTCAGGAGGTGAAAATCAAAGGATTGCTCTTGCAAGGGCAATCTTAAAAGACGCCCCTATTATTGTGCTGGATGAAGCCACAGCATTTGCAGATGCCGAAAACGAACATCAGATACAGCTCGATTTTGAGCGGCTGACCCAAAACAAAACGGTTCTGATGATTGCCCACCGGCTCTCTACGATACAAGACGCAGACCTTATCCTGGTGTTCAAGGAGGGGCAGATTGCAGAAAGAGGTACGCATGAAGAATTGGTAGCCTTAAATGGTATTTATTCTTCTATGTGGAAGGATTACCAAACCTCGATTGCCTGGAAGGTCGGAAAGGAGGATGAGCAGCATGATTAAGGCGTTAAAAAAGAAGTATGCGTTAAGCGATCAGGGTGCAAAAGACCTGATAAAAGGGATCGTTTATTCGGTGCTGGCCAATATCAGCCTTATGTTTCCTGTTATTCTTCTGGCTATCGTCCTCAATCAGCTTCTTGCGCCTGTTTTGGGAGCGAGTGCGCCAGAGATCAGTGCCGCCGTTTACACTGTGATTGGAATTGTGATTTTAGCTGTTGTTTTTATTTTTCATTATTGCCAGTACACCGCAGCATATCTCGGAACCTATGACGAAAGCGCAAGGCGGCGCATTGGTCTTGCGGAAAAATTGCGTACTCTTCCGCTGACCTTTTTCCATCAGCGCGATCTTGCTGATCTGACAAGCACCATTATGGGGGACTGTGCAAATTTTGAACACGCATTTTCCCATACAGTTCCGCAATTCTTTGGAGCTGTTATCTCAACTGGTATTGTTTGTATTGGTCTGTTGATCTTCAACTGGCAGATGGGGCTGGCGCTTCTCTGGGTAGCTCCGATTTCCTTTGCAATCGTAATCCTGTCCCGGAAATGTCAGGAAAAACTTAGCAAAAAGCATATGAACACCAGATTAGAACTGGCCGAAGGCATTCAGGAATGTTTGGAAACCGTACAGGATATAAAAGCCTGCAATCAGGAGGAAGATTATCTCCGCAAACTGGATGCGAAGATGGATGCCGCGGAAAAGGCACAGATTTCCTCTGAAATGACGACAGCAAGCCTGCTGACAACTGGACAGATGTTCCTGCGGCTCGGTTTGGCAACGGTAATTGTTGTGGGTAACAGTCTTGTGGTAAATGGAGATACATCCCTGTTTACCTATATCCTGTTTTTGATTGCTGCTTCCCGCCTGTACGATCCGCTTTCCGGGGCAATGGCAAATATGGCAGAGCTGTTTTCCGTACAGCTTCAAGTGAACCGCTTGAAAGAAATTGAAAATTACCCGGAAGAAACCGGAGAGAAAGAGATCCGTACAAACGGATACGATATTACTTTCGACCATGTCCGGTTTTCTTACGAAAAAGGCAAACCAGTGCTGCGGGATGTTTCGTTTACCGCAAAGCAGGGACAAGTCACAGCATTAGTCGGCCCATCTGGTGGAGGCAAAAGTACCGTTGCAAAGCTGGCGGCAAAATTCTATCCGCTGGATGGAGGAAGAATACTTTTAGGCGGAACCGATATTGCCCCACTCAATTCAACCATGCTGATGAAAAATTACTCTATCGTTTTTCAAGATGTCGTACTTTTTAACAACACCATCATGGAGAATATTCGTGTTGGCAAGAAAGACGCTACGGACGAAGAAG
>JAGZAC010000279.1 GCA_018370615.1 Clostridiales bacterium | reverse complement strand
CAAGGCGCTGGGTTTTTTCAAGCAGATGGTAATCGCCGGCATTTTTGGCGCCAATGCCGAGACTGACCTGATCAATCTGTCCTATGGATTTATCGGCGACATCCAATATCTGCTGGTTCAAGTGATGCTTACCGCAGTGGTATCTGTTTATATTCATGTGAAGGAAGAGACCCAGAATGAAGCCGGGCAGTTTGCCAGCGACACCCTTTGCGCAGGCACCATCGTTGTAGCGGCGATTTCAGCGACCATTTTTATGCTTTCCCCCTGGATCTCAAAATTGCTGGCCCCAAGCTATTCCCA
Organism: Clostridiales bacterium; assembly: GCA_018370615.1. Lineage (GTDB taxonomy): Bacteria > Bacillota > Clostridia > Oscillospirales > CAG-272 > Avispirillum. Next base: position 2,827 of record JAGZAC010000279.1, on the reverse strand, counting down.
GGAATTGAGTAGCCAGCTCGGGGGCTATATTCGCCTATTTTCCCCGATCCTCATTCCATTGGTTTGGATGGCGGTTTTTCATGCACTTCTCAACTCCAACAAACGCTTTATCCCAGGTCAACTGGAGGGATTGTACCAAAGCGTGATCCTGGTTATCGTGATTATTTTGGGAGCGCCCTATCTGGGCGTGGACTCCCTAGTCATTGGATATTGGTTGTATGCAACCTTCAGCGCCGGGTTTCTGGGTTATCAGGCGCGGACTTATTTGAGGAAGAGCAGTAGAAATCCGTTCCGTAATCCGCAGGTCCGTTCGCTTCTCGCAATGGTTGGACCACTTTCTATCGGCTATGGTGCAGTTTATATCAACCAAATGGTAGACAAAATCCTGGTATCCGGACTGGCGGATGGGACGGTCACTGCCATGAGCTATGCCGCTACACTTTCCAATCTGGTAGGGACACTGATTTGCTCCCTCTGCTCCGTGCTTTATGCCCATGTAACAGAATATATTTCGCAGGAAAAGGAACAGGCTGTGGCCCAACTGACAGAACGGGCGATTTTGGTTCTGGTGATTCTGCTGCTGCCTGTCACTGTGATCGCAGTAAGCCAGGCGGAAGACATAGTCCTGCTCATATATGGCCGCGGCGCATTTGACGCGGAAGCGGCGGCTATGACAGCCCAGGCATTGATGGGCTACAGCCTGAGTTTTATCCCTTTGGCGTTACGTGAGGTATATAGCCGGGTCCAATACGGATATCAGGACTCTAAGCACCCCGCGGTAAACAGTGTCATCGGCATCGCCTGCAATGTTACATTGAGCATTTTGCTTTGTCGAAAGTTCGGTGTATTTGGAGTGACCCTTGCCAGCAGCGTAGCCACCCTAGTAATCGGCATGCTGAATGTGCAGTCTGCTCGCCGGACCGCATCATTCCTGTCGTTGAAATCTCTTTGGAACTTAACACCGAACATATTGATAGGTGGAATCCTGTCCATCCTTTTGACGTGGGGCTGCAAGCAATGGCTTGCAGAACTGCCGCTGCTGATTCGGCTGTGCTTGACCACTTTCTTTGTGTTCTCTGGATATAGTGTTTTGGTCATCCCTGCGGTATGGAAAACCGGGCTTATCAAGCCATGTCATTTTTCGCGCAAACAAAGATGAGCAGGAAAAATATCGCTACTGAAGAGGAGCCTTCTATTAGCGGCTGGTAATTTTTATAGTCCGAGGAAGGACGCTCTGCAGAGATCAGAAAGAAAGCGGCGCGTCCCATATGCAGAGTAGCCTCTTTTTTGAGTGGTCTGCTAGCGCGCTCACGCTATGATTCTTTGCCTGTCCCCACTCAGCTTTTTTGGAGCCGTGCAGGCATTCTGCCTCGAATGCTGGCCTCAATTTGGGGCTATCTTCGCAGAAAGCAGTTGTATCTCTGTGTGCATTGCCACGGGCAACGAATATCAAATGAAGGGAATTATTTTATGTGTGGCATCAGTGGTTATCTGGATCTAGACCGTGGAGTGGATATTGGAATCTTGCGGCGTATGACGGATGTCATCCGTCACCGGGGGCCGGATGACGAGGGATATGCTTTGATTGGCCCCGGTGGGACATCTTTTTTCGGGGGGAACGATACAGTAAAAGGGCTGGAGGTCCCTCCGCTGGAAACTGCCGTGGGGACCGCTTCCTTTTTGGGATTTGGTCATCGCCGCCTGAGCATCTTGGATCTGAGCGTTGGTGGTCATCAGCCGATGTATTTGCCGGAACGGGATATCACCCTCATCTACAATGGGGAGTTATATAACTACATGGAACTTCGCGCCCAACTGGAAGCTCTGGGGTATACCTTCCACACCACCAGCGACACGGAAGTTTTACTGTATGCCTACTGCGAATGGGGTGAAGATTGTCTCACACAGTTCAACGGCATGTGGGGGTTTGCTTTGTGGGATGGACAGGAAAATAAGCTGTTTTGCGCCAGAGATCGGCTGGGAGCCAAACCGTTCCATTACTGGCGCCAGGGAAACCGTATCATGTTTGGATCAGAACTGAAGCAGCTTTGTCAGGATGGTGCCGTACAACGGCGGTTTGACACCTCTTATTTGGCAGCTAACCTGATATATCATATCAGTGATTATAACGATCAGACTCTGATTGAAGGCATGAAGACCCTCCGACCTGGCCATAAGCTTGTTGTGCAGCTGGGGGCCGGTCATAACACCATCGACTCCTTTACCATTTCTTCCTATTGGACGTTGCATGTTCATTATGATAACAGTAAAACCGAGGCGGAGTGGGTGCGGTTGGTGACAGAGGAGTTTTCCAGGTCTTGCCGCTGGCGTATGCGTAGCGACGCCCCCCTGGGGGCGCTTTTGTCCGGAGGGCTGGATTCCTCCTGCATGGTTACTGAGATGTGTTCGCAGATGGAAGACCCCTCACGGTTGCAAACGTTTACTACCAGTTATCCTGGTAACAACTCCTGTGACGAGTGGTTCTTTGCCGATCTTATCAACCGTTCCTGCGGCTGTACAGGTAACCAGATCCTACCGGATGCCGAGGACATTGAAAAGCGTTTTGAGAATTTGGTGTGGCATGTAGAAGGGAGCTGTGGACTCTCTCTTTTAGGCAGCAAATTTTTGTTGGATGAAATCAATCGCCGCGGCTATAAGGTGATTCTCAATGGCCAGTGTGGTGATGAATTGATGCTTGGCTACGAGCGTTATTATGCATTCTTTTTCGCATCCCTGATCAAGAGAAAGCAGTGGAAGACTCTGGTGTCAGAATTTCGTCAGGCCAGTCGCCATTCCAAATTATCTGTGAGAGATCTGGCCGCTTATG
>JAGZAC010000278.1 GCA_018370615.1 Clostridiales bacterium | reverse complement strand
GCCCTTGTTCCGTTCTATAGCAATTGCCAGGGGAGTGCCGCCGGCTTTTGCAACGGCTTCTTTGTATGTTTTCACCACCAGCGCCATAGGCTGGAACTGGGGGTCGAGAACTGCGTTGATCATCTTCTTTTCCCTTTCTGCTCTGTTAAACTGCTTTGTATACTTCCAGCGCGCCGGCTGCTTCTTCATCCAGGATGAAGGTTACATTGGGATGCAGCTGCAGGATGGATGCCTGACACCAGGGGGTAATTTCCCCTTCCAGCGCACCTTTGATTGCCTGTGCCTTTGCAGCGCCGTTTGCAACAAGTACAATCTGCTTTGCCGTCATAATGTTACCGATTCCCATGGACAGTGCAGCGCGGGGCACCTCGTCCTTGCTGTTGAAGAGACGAGAGTTTGCCTCGATAGTGCTTTCTGTCAGCTCTACTCTGTGCGTGCCCCAAATGAAGGTATCACCGGGTTCGTTGAAGCCGATGTGGCCGTTGTTTCCAATGCCCAGCACCTGCAAATCGATGCCGCCGGCGGCTTCAATGGCAGCGTCGTATGCACTGCATTCCTTTTCCCAGTCAGGGGCTTTGCCGTTCAGCACGTGGGTCTTGTTTATGTCGATGTTGATTTTATGGAACAAATTCTTGTTCATGAAATACCGGTAGGACTGGTCGTTCTCCGGATCGATGGGGTAGTACTCATCCAGGTTGTAGGTGGTAACGCCGGAGAAGTCTACTCTGCCCTCATCGCAGAGCTGTGCCAGATTGCTGTAGAGCCCCAGGGGAGAGGTTCCTGTTGCCAGACCCAGCATAAAGGTAGGCTTGCTACTGATAGCGCCAGCTACAATGGTAGCTGCTTTTTTGGACAGAGCCTCATAACTGCCCGCGACAAATACCCGTACGCCGCTTTTCTTTCCATTGCAATAGGCTTTTACTTCATTTTCTCGCATACTGTGTTTCCTCCGATAATTGTTTTTTGTATATTGAATTGATCATCAAAAATAATGATATCCGCACATTTTCCCGCTTCCAGTGACCCGATTTTGTCGTCAACTTTCAATGCCTTTGCAGGATTCAGGCTGGCGCAGGCCACTGCCTGGGCAATTGTGAGCTCTGTATTTTCATAAAGATTGCGCACCGCCTCGTTCAGCTTCAGCACACTGGCGGCAATGGTGCCATCCTCCAGCAGGCATTTAATGCCTGTTTTGTGTACAGGCTGCCCGCCCAGAGTATAGGTCCCGTCGGGCATGCCGCCGGCACGCATACAGTCGGTAATCAGGCACAGCTTGTCTTTTTTGATTTTTGCAACTAGGCCGAAAAGTCCCTTGTTTACATGGAACGTATCTGCAATCAGCTCGCAGCTTACGTTGTCGGATGACAGTGCGGCGCCTACAACTCCCGGATTTCTGTGCATAAGCGGCGTCATTGCGTTGAACAGGTGGGTGGCGTGGCGCACACCTGCCTGGATGCCAGCCATGGCCTCCTCATAGGTCGCGCCGGTGTGGCCCATGGAAACCAGCACTCGTCCGTCTTCATATACTTCACGGATACATTCCAGCCCACCGTCCATTTCAGGAGCGATGGTAAAGACGCGGACGATATCCGCGTTGTCCAGAATGAATTTTGCGTCGGGGCGCAGAATGTGCTCCTCTGCCTGGGCGCCCTTTTTCGACGGATTGATAAAGGGGCCCTCACAGTTTACTCCCAGTACCTTTGCACCGTAGCAGTCTGTGCGTGCATGTACTTTGCGAACGGTATCGAAAGCTGCCAGTATTTCCTCTTTTGCAACGGTCATGGTGGTGGGACACCAGGACGTCACGCCATTTTCAGCCAGCGCCCGGCACATTTTGAGCAGTCCGTCTTCCTTAGCATCGGACGTGTCTTCTCCGGCATATCCGTGGATATGCATGTCCAACAGGCCGGGGGCCACATACATGCCTGCGGCATCAATTGTTTCATATTTGCCGGCATCCACAGCGGATGCATCTGCAATTTCTGCGATGGTATCGTCAAACAGAAGCGCTTTGTCCTCCACTACTTCCTCTGGGAGAACAAGCTTTCCGTTTATAATGCATTTCATTCTGTTTTACCTCCATGCTATAGAATAGCCAAACCTTCCCTTATACCCTATTATACTCACTGGTCAAGACAAAATCAATAAAAAATGAAATTTTGTCTCTTTTATTTTGAAAGGAAAACTTGCCTGTAAAGGGACTTTTGTTTCAGCGCCTCCCACAAGGCAGTCTTCATTATTAAATAGGCCTTACCAAGAGGGGCTTTTTATAACTAAAGCCTCCCCTGTGGTGCAGCTCACCACAAGGGAGCCTTTTCTTAGATTGTTTCGCGGGCATGCCCCCGGAGGTGCTTTGCACTTCCCCACAGGGGAGCCTTACTTCACCTAAAGCCTCCCCGGTGTAAGGGGAGGTGACTCGCCGTAGGCGAGTCGGAGGGGTTGTAAAAGAAAAAACAATCCCCCAGCTTGCTCACGCAAGCAGCCCCCTTTACACAAGGGGGCCTTTTCTTGAATTGTTTCGTTGACATGCCCCCCGGAGGTGCTGTGCACCTCCCCGCAAGGGAGCCTTACTTCACCTAAAGCCTCCCCTGTGCAAGGGGAGGTGACTCGCCGCAGGCGAGTCGGAGGAGTTGTATAGAACGTTTTGAAATTTACATATGGACTTCCATAATTTTAACATAATTTACTTGTTCTCCGCAAAAATACAAGATAAAATATAAAAAGACAAAACAAAGGAGATGATTCTATGATGGGCCCGCCGCCTATGGGGGGAAGAGAAGAAACGCTAAAAAAACTGCGGGAACCAAAACCGAAGCATATCCGGGAGGTTCCTGGATATGTAAAGCGTGTAGTGGGGAAATTTTTTCGCCGCTTGTTTTACATATTCCGCCTGGTTTGGGAAGCAAAGCCCTGGATTCTACCGGTAATGCTGCTGTACTGTTTGATCAGCGGTGTCCTGCCGGTGTTGGGTTCCTTCATCAATGCTGGTATTTTAAACGATTTAGCCGAAGCATATACCTCTGCGGTGGCAGGCGCGCCGGTTCCTTTACAGGGAATCATGGGCTTGCTGATTTTAAAATTTGTTTATTTATTTGCAAATACCTTAATCAGTAACATCTACAATATGATTATCCG
>JAGZAC010000277.1 GCA_018370615.1 Clostridiales bacterium | reverse complement strand
GCACCGCAGGACGCTCGAAGTTTGCCCCGCTGTACCCGTTATCTACAAATTCCGTAAGTTCCGCATTAGCATATTCCGGCAGTTCATAGGCATATTCCCGAAGGATGCTTCTCTGGCTGGAAATACTCATACTGTCTGTTTTGGCGTCCTCCAAAGAGAGACGGATGTAAAGAGCAATCCTGTACTTTTTCATTCTGCCTCCGCCTCCTTAAACGCCTCAAACTCTGCGCGGAACGTGAATTTTACATCTACCTGTTTATCCGGGTAGACTGTGATCCGCTCAATCAACCGCTCAATGAGGGCGGCAGTCAGGACGCCTCCACTCAAAAGTTCCTGTTCGTCTTTTTCCAGATCTTTGCACTTTTCAGCCTGCTTCTGGCGGACATCAGCCTGCTTTTCGTAAAAAGCAAGCTCCTTTTGCGCTGCCTGCATCTGCTTTTCATAGGTCGCTTTCAGGTCGAAGTATTCTTCACTGTCAATCGCACCGTTCATCAGATTTTCATAAAGAGTCTGCAAAAGCTCACGGCTTTGGTTAAACTGCAGCTTTGCCCGGTTGACTTTCTCACGGGAAGCAGCTTCTTTTTCGTGCTTTTGCATGTTGTCTTTCAGAAGCAGCGCATAATCCCCCAGGACGGCGGCAAGTTCCCTTTTAAGAATATCCAGTATCGTTGCGATCAGCTCGGTTTCGCTGATGGAAACACCAGCGCATTTATCTTTATGTACCCTGGTAGGGGTTAGGCAGTGGAAGCGATATGAACCATTGCATTGTTGGCGCTGCCGGTGCAGACTTCTCCCGCAGTCTCCACAGAAGATACGCCCCTTAAAAATATTGGGCGTGTATGGGATAACCGGGTGCTTCTTGCTTTCCTCGGCCACTTCTGCCCGGTACTTCTGAACGGCATCGAAAATCTCTTTGGAAACGATAGGCTCATGGGTTCCAGTAACGACAATCAGGTTTTCCTCGCCTGCGGACACCTGCCGGTGAAGGACCGTTTTTGTCCGCCCTTGCACCATGTCGCCGGTATATTTATCCTCCTTCAAAATCTTGGCAACTGTCCAGGTCTGCCAGTAGCCGCGCCCTGCTAACGCCTGATGGGTGATCTCCCCGGTTTGCATCTTATACTTTCCGGGAGAAGGATAGTTTCCTTCATTGAGCAGAAGCACAATCCGGTTGAGGGGGACTTTTTCATAAGCCCACTGGAAAATCTGGCGTACCACAGGAGCCGCCACAGGATCAATAATCAATTTGTGGCAGTCATCAGGGTCTTTCATATATCCAAATGGCGCCCTGCCACCCACATACTTGCCCTCTTTCATATCCTGACGGGCCTGGGCCTTTATCTTACGTCCTATGTCCAGAGCATAGGCTTCGTTAATCATATTTTTCAGCGGAAGGATAATACCGCCGTGGAGATTATCAGGATTTTCAGAATCAAATTGATCCGTAACGCTGATGAACCGGACATTATGGGAAGGGAAATACCGCTCAATGTAATATCCCGTGTCAATGGCATTGCGTCCCAGGCGTGAAAGGTCTTTGACAATCACACAGCCCACTTTGCCGGATTCAATATCCGAAAGCATCCGTTGGAAGCCGTCACGGTTGAAATTCGTTCCTGTTGCTCCATTGTCGATATAAATGTCATAAAGACGCAGTTCAGGTTTTCCCAATAGGAATTTTTCGAGAACCAGCTTTTGCGTTTCGATAGAATTTCCACGTTTATTGTTATCCTCCACAGACAGCCGGATATACAGCGCCGTGCTGATAAACGGGGAAGCAGGCATGGCAGCCTGCGCCATAGTATGTTTCCTGCTCTTTCTCGCCATTTCAGACCACCATCCTTTCCTGTACCGGCGTAATCAGGGCGAGGGCTTTTTCATATTCGTCCTGATAATTAAATTGAATCTGCAATTCATCTTTCCCCAGCACTGTAATCACCTGCACAAGCTGGATCACCGCCTTGCGGTCCAGTTCTTTCAGATCGGAAAAACGCCTGAAATTCTCAATCCAGCGATTCCGCTCACTCCGGTTTTCCATTACATCGGTCCGTTTCTCCTTAAGGGCGGCAACCGCCTGTTCCAGTTGGGTGATACGGGCACTGTAACTGCTTTTGTTATAAAGGAACTCCGACTTGTCCAGAAAGCCGTTTACCATGCTCTCATACAGTTTCATCTTATATTGACGGATCTGCTCCAACTGCTGCTCATTCTGGGCGATCTGCCGCGAATACTCTTTGATAAGTTCACGGTTGATACGGCTCTGGTCTATGCCGGATAAGATTTCATCCAAAGAGACTACATTGGCAATAAACCCTTTCAGGCTGTCCCGCACGCACTCCATCAGCTCATGTTCCTTTACCATGACCGGATGGGCGCAGCCGTTCTTCTTTCCGGTGGGACAATAGTAATAGTGATATTCTTTGTCTTTGTAGCGGTTCGTTTTGCGTACCATCCGGCTGCCGCAGCAACCGCAGACCAGTATACCGGAAAACAGATAGACTTTATCTTTTTGGGGAGATGTACGGGTGTCCAGGTTGCGAATCCTTTGCACCAGGTCAAAATCATTCCGATCAATAATGGCTTCGTGAGCATTTTCCACGCGAACCCACTCGGAGGAAGGGCGGCTCTCCATTTCTTTCAATTTGAAGTGCTGGGAACCCTTTCGGCCCTGGACCAGCGTACCGGTATAGGTTTCATCCTGCAAGATCCGGGTGACAGTATTTGCCGACCACCGGCAATCCTTCCGGTCTGTATAGCCTTTCTTGGCATGGGGAAGGCCATAATACTTTTTATATGCCAAAGGAGAGAGCGTACCCAGCCGGTTCAGCTCATTTGCGATGGCGTAGGGGCTGAATCCTTCCAGGCGCATCCTGAAAATGCTCCGCACCACCTGGGCAGCATATTCGTCTACTACAAGAAGATTATGGTTATCTTCGGATTTACGATAGCCGTAAACCGGGAAAGCTCCAACGAAATCCCCATTCTTACGCTTAGTTTCCAGGGAACTTCTCGTCTTAATGGAAATATCCCGTGCATAGGCTTCATTCATAATGTTCTTTACTGATACAGTCAGGTCATCGCCTGCGCTCTCATTGAGAGTATCAATATTGTCATTGATGGCAATAAACCTCACGCCATAGGCCGGAAAGACACGGCGCATATAGCGGCCAGT
>JAGZAC010000276.1 GCA_018370615.1 Clostridiales bacterium | reverse complement strand
TGCTGCGCCACCGCTGCGGCGCGGGTACGGTGTATCTGCTGTGTACCTGGGCGTTCCCGGGACATGAGGCGCTGGCGGCGCTGATGCCCGCGGTGCTGCAGTCCCTCATCGACGCCCACGCCCATCCCACGGTGCGGGTGACGGCGGACGACGACGTGTATGCCTCAGTGTGGGACATTGACGCCACTCATAAGACCGTGTACCTGCTGAACACCGACTGGGTCACGCCGGGCAACAAGCGGCCGGTGAGCCTGAGCGCCTTCGGTTTCCATTACGCCACCGATGCCGTCGAGGGCCGGGTTGTCGAGGTGGCGGTGTTTGAAGAGGGGATGATGGAGGTACACGGCGATTACAGCCTCCAGTTCAGCCGGGCCGAGGGTGGATACTCGGTTTACCGCGCCTGCGGATTCGGAGAGGGCTATCTCTTCTTCAATGCCAAGTGCACGTGCCGTGTGGCCGTCGGCGGGCAGGTCTATGGAATCCCCGGCCAAAAGCCGACGCTTCTGCCTCTCGGCGTACCGGACGGTATGTTTAGCGGCGAAATAATGGTGTGCGCAGGCTGAATGCGGAAGGGATACGGTGAAAATCCGTAGCAACCCCCACCTATTGTAAAAATGGATGAACCCCTCGCAAATGCCACTGAGAAATCGGGAAGGCCGGGGGAATTAAGACAATATTCAAGCCAGGAGATCTGCCGATGACGAGTCGATGTTTGATTCTTTCTGTTGGGGAAAAGGAACAGGAAATGGTATGCGTGTGATCCCTTTTAAAAAGAATCGGCAGTCTGTTTTTGTATGGCTTCGAAGAACCAGGAAACTGGTTCTTTTTTTGTCTGAAGGAAGCCACTCGCTAGGCGCGTGGTTCAAAAGAAGGCTTATGCCGATGATGAAGAAAAAGAAACTCTCGCGATTGGCAGACCGTACCGACGCGACTTACCAATTTCCCATATGCTTGTAGATCCAGTAGCCTTCAAAATCCTGAACCACTTCCTCGATGTGTTCTTCACTGATGTCCGATCGATTCAGAAGCTCCACCAGTTCTTCTGCCTGACAGCGTTTATAGGGGATGCAAGGAAATATTCTTCCGTTCTCGTCCTGTATTCCCCGGTACAGCCGTTCTCCTGGTGTATTCTCAGGAGCTTCCTCATAAATTGAAAAGTTCACCGTTTTTTCCTCTTTTCATTTTTAAATATACTTCATCCAGATGGATTAGCCTAAAAATTCAATAGTTGATTCCTCATTTGAATTTTACTTCATTATATTGTGTGGGCAAAAGGAAGCAATAAAAGATGAAAAATCTAATATTCACAATGTAAAAATTAACACGAAATAAAAATGGACACTGCCAATAGAAGCAGCGCCCATAAACAAAGGCATATGGATATTATGGAATAGGAAGGATCAGTTTGAGGGTAAAGATGCCGTTTTCTATATTGATGCTGCATTGCCCGCCATATTTTTCGACAGCATTCCGTATATTTGACAGCCCGAAACCATGAAGATAAGAATCGGCTTTACTGGTCTGCTTTGGAACGGGAGTGTCGGAGAGTGTATTGTTGCTTACAATAATCACCAGCATATCCTGCCTCCGTTCAGCTTTTACGGTAATGAGCCGTTGCGCCTGCGGAAGTTTTTCGCTGGCTTCGATGGCATTATCCAGTGCGTTCCCAAAAATCACGCTAATATCCAGTGCGTCTAGAAATAAGCCATCCTCGAATTGAACAAGCACATTAAAATCAATTCCTTTTTCTTTTGCGACTGTTGCTTTTTCCCGCACGATAATGTCCAAAAACTCATTGCCTGTATGGATATAGTTTTCATAATCTGCAATCTGTGAACGCAATTTTTCGACCATCTGATTGGTCCCAACTGACGTTTGACTGCCTTCCAATACAAGCAAATGGTTCTTCATATCATGATAGATGCTGCGGATTCTTTCTTCCTCTCGAAACTTATCTCTATAATATGAGTACTGCTGATGAAGCTGAGCGATCTGCATCTTATTTTTCTGTTCCTGCTCACGCAAATGAAATATGTTTTTTGAATAGAGAAAATGTACCATGAATACAAAACTAAAAGTCATCGTGACCACATCTAAGGTGTGCAGCACAATTGTATCCAAATTCAAAAACGAATATAACGAAATAAAGAACATGATCAGCACAATCAAAAAATCGAACGTTAATGCGATCAAATCGCCTATTTGGATTTTGTACTGAAAGTTTTTAAGCAACCCATAAACACAAATGATTACCAATAACCGTATCAGGATATTTAAAATATAAACTCCCCATTTTATCACCTCTGTACCGTTTACAACAATTAAAATATCCCCCTTCCATAGCCAGCTTGCCAATACAAATATTACTCGTTCAGGCAATATGATTAAAGATATAAACCATATTTCTATAGTGACAATAATTGAAACGACGGAATCCCTATAGCAGCATACTATCGTGAAAAAAGCGAATCCCATTACCAAGAATATTTTCACGGCGCCAATATCCGAAAACCGTGTTGCTATAAATGCCACCAAAAATGAAATGACGGCAGGTGTAATTAAAGAAATGCCCCTATGAAATCTTGGCTTTTTTAAAAAACAGGAAATCAAGACGCACAATGATAATGTTTCCGTTACGGTTACCAAAAAATCCAGTAGGTGATACAGATGCATCATAACATATCCCCCCAATAGTCCGCCAATTTTTCCATAAATTCTTTTCTTTTTGGCTGACTGATTGGAATGGTTTCACCGGTAATAAGCTGCACCTGTAAATCTTTCCCGTTGGCATTCTTCACATAGCGAAGATTTACAAGACAACTGGCATGGCAGCGTGCAAACCCTCTGTCCCGTAACTCATTTTCCATCTCTTTCATGCTTTTGTGGCAGAGAACATTACCCTGCTCCGTATGAAAAAGCAGTTTCCGTCCGAAGATTTCCACATAGGAAAGCGAATTTAGAAATACTTTATACTGCCCGGTGCTGTTGGCAATTATGATGGATGGATTATCTTCTTTTCTGCGCCGTTTCAGCCATTGGTTCATTTCGGCCTTTAATCGGACATATTGAATCGGCTTCATGATGTAGTTGGTAGCCTGATACTTATACCCCTCCAAACCGTATTGAGAGAGTGTCGTTAGAAAAATAATGCCTACCTTTTCATCCTTTTGACGGAT
>JAGZAC010000275.1 GCA_018370615.1 Clostridiales bacterium | reverse complement strand
CAGTCAGGAAAAAAACATCTGCCGCCGGACTCTCACAAGCCGCGCGGATTTTTTCCTTTGCACTCTCGCAGTAATGGTCTGCCCCGTATCCTCTCGCTATCGGCTCCAGATTGATCTGCAACAGCCGGTTGAGGATCGCTTCGTGGGCGCCCTGCGACTAGTCATTTACGAATGAAAGCATTGGCATTTCCCCCTTTTTTTCATTTTATCATCTTTTTTTCCTCAGCACAATCCGCCCCAGATTCTCCCCTTTACCCTACGCAGAATTATGTGTATAATAAAAGGTACTGTAAAAGAGGAAAGGCGGTATCGGAAAATGGAATGGACCGAGGCTTCCATCTATACCTCCACTGAAGGGGTGGAGCTTTTGTGCGGAAAACTGCTGGAACTGGGCATTAACGGATTTGCAGTAGAGGACGCTCAGGATTTTGAGGCATTTCTGGAGGAAACAACCCCGCATTGGGATTATGTGGACGACAGCCTGATGGCGTTAAAGGACGCCGAGACCCGGGTCATCGTCTATCTGCCGAAAAACGTCCAGGGCGCTCAAACGCTGGCGGCAGTGTCTTCTGTGGTGCGCGCGCTGAAAGCCGACGATGCCGAGGGCCGTATGGGCCGGCTGGAGATCAGCTGCGGCAGCCTTTTGGAAGAAGACTGGGAAAACAACTGGAAACAATATTATAAACCGATTCAGGTGGGCAAGCATTTGGTCGTTGTTCCCTCCTGGGAGGAGTATGAAAAGCAGGCGGGCGACATCATCCTCAAGCTGGATCCGGGCATGGCTTTCGGCACTGGGACCCATGCCACCACCCGCCTTTGCATGGAACTTCTAGAGCAATCGGTCACGTCCGGCTGCACTGTGCTCGACGTTGGCTGCGGCAGCGGTATCCTCGCCGTCTGCGGCGTGCTGCTGGGCGCGTCCCACGCCGACGGGGTAGACATCGACGAGCTGGCCGCCAAAATCGCCGGGGAAAACGCCGTCCTCAATGGGGTGGAAGACCGCACCCACTTTGTCCAGGGCGATCTGACCGATAAAATCAGCGGACAGTATGACGTCATCTGCGCCAATATTGTGGCGGACGTCATCATCCGGCTGTGCCCGTCCATCCGGCAGTTTTTAAAGCCGAACGGATACTTCCTAGCTTCCGGCATTATCGATGAGCGGTCGGTAGAAGTGCAAAAGGCCATTCTAAACTGCGGTATGCAAATCGTCGACCGCCGGGAAGAGGCCGGATGGGTGGCGCTGCGCTGCCGCTTTGCGGAGGAATAGTCTATGCCCAGATTTTATATCGACCCGCCTGCCGGAGATTTTGTCACTCTCACCGGAGAAGATGCCAGGCATATCTGCCGCTCGCTGCGCATGGCCGTCGGCGAAGCGCTCACCCTATGCGACGGAGCTGGCATCGACTACAACGGCGTTCTGCGGCAAACTGACGGACAGATTGCCACGGTGGAAATTCTTTCCCGCCAACCCTCCCAAACAGAACCGACCGTTTCTATTCGTCTGTTCCAGGCTCTGCCCAAAGGAGACAAAATGGAATGGATTATACAAAAAGCGGTAGAATTAGGAGTATCAGCTGTTTTCCCGCTTTTTACCAGCCGTTGCGTCTCTCGGCCGGATTCAAAGACGCAGCCCAAGAAAGTAGAACGTTGGGGAAAAATCGCAGCAGAAGCGGCAAAGCAAAGCGGGAGAGGATGTATTCCCCAAGTGAAAGACTTTTGTTCTTTTGGTGATGCAGTTCAAATGCTGGAGGATGGGGAATTGGGCGTTCTTTTTTATGAGAAGGGCGGAAACCCTCTTTCACATTTTTTGTCCTCTGTGCCGACTAAACTGGCCTTGTTTATTGGGCCGGAAGGCGGTTGGGAATCAGAAGAAATAGAGCAGGCTCGAACTGCTGGACGACAGATTGCCCCGCGGGGTTCAAGAATTTTACGGACAGAGACAGCACCTCTTTGCGCACTTTCTGCTGTTATGTATGCCTGTGGTGAATTGAAATAAAGACGGGCCCTGCTTTTGGCCTATTTTGCCTCTTACATTTTGCAGAAAAATATGTTATAATAAAATAGTAAATCAACGTGTAGTTTGCTAAAGCGGAACGTAAGTCCAGTTGAGGCGACTGCACGTTTTTATTGTTAGGGAATGATTTAAGGCCCCATATTGTTGGAGCAGAATGCTCGTTTGGGAGCGGAAGGGGACAAAAATGTATTGTGTCAATGATACCGTAGTGTATGGAGTACAGGGTATTTGTAAAGTGACGGATATTACGACCCAGCAGGTGGAAGGCCGGTGGGTGGAGTATTATATGCTGCGTCCAATTTATGACGATAAATCCGTCTTTTTTGTACCGGTTCAGAATGAGACGCTCACTCGCAGAATGCGCCCTATTTTAACTAAGAAGGAGATTTATCAGTTGATTCATTCTATGCCTGCGGAACAGGAAATTTGGATTGAAAAGGAAAATCTTCGCAAGGAAAAATATCAGCAGATTCTTTCCCAGGGGAATCGAAAAGAACTGGTAATGCTTATCAAAACCTTGTATTTTCATCAGAAGGTGCAGAAGGAAAAGGGAAGAAAATTACATCTGTCGGACGAACGATTTTTAAGGGAAGCGGAAAGAATGCTATATGATGAGTTTGCCGCTGTTTTGCATATTCGACAGGATCAAGTGCTTGCTTTTATTCTTAAAGAACTTCAACAGGAAGAAACGACCCGATAGAAAGAATCCCTTGTCTGATTGTAAAAGACAAGGGATTCTTTTTTTCTTATAAAAGTGCTATCCTGTTTTTTTCTTCCGTGTTATACTGTTTTCAAGCTTAAAAGGAAAGGGGTAAAATTAATGAAAAGAGATTGGAATATAGGAGGCTTGCGCTTTTCTGTAGAGCAGGCGTCAGAAAATAGTTTCCATACTGGAACCATTGAGAAAGAAAAAAATGGGGAATGGATTTCTCTTATGAGCGGAGTTCCTGGACAAGAATTCTGTACTTCTGTTTTTTGCTGCAATGGAAGTAATATAAAAGTCCAGAGTGAAAAAGAGAACCAGACGATAGAAATTCAACTTTCTGCCTGCTGCCGTCAATGGAAGGCACAGCAAAATATTTTGTTGACCGCTAATGGAGAGTGGTTTCGCACACAACGTTATCAAATGCTGGAGGATTGGGAAGGCTGGATTGCACCTCGGCTGGAATTGCTGCCAGCCCAA
>JAGZAC010000002.1 GCA_018370615.1 Clostridiales bacterium | reverse complement strand
CATTTTATCCAGATGAAGGTGATGGCCCATTTGCAGCGGGCGGGACACCGTCCCATTGCCATTTTCGGTGGCGGCACGGCGATGATCGGAGATCCTTCCGGCAAAAACGACATGCGCCGCATGATGACAAAAGAAGAAATTGCTGGGAATATCGAAAATTTCAAAAAGCAGATGGCAAAGTTTATTGACACCAGCGATGGGAAGGCCATTTTTGTCAATAACGGCGACTGGCTGCTGGATTTGAACTATGTGGATTTCCTTCGGGAGGTAGGCACCCACTTTACCGTAAACAGAATGCTGGCCGCCGAATGCTACAAATCCAGGATGGAGAAGGGCCTGACCTTTTTGGAATTTAACTATATGATCATGCAGGCCTATGACTTCTATCGGCTCAATCAGGAATATGACTGTGTGCTGGAAACTGGCGGAGACGACCAGTGGTCCAACATTATCGCCGGGGTGGAGCTCATCCGGCGCAAAACTGGGAAGGAGGCGTATGGCCTTACCTTCAAGCTCCTGCTGACCAGCGAAGGGAAGAAGATGGGTAAAACGGAAAAAGGAGCCCTGTGGCTGGATCCGGAAAAGGTGTCTCCTTACGAATTCTTTCAATACTGGAGAAACATTGATGACGCCGATGTTATCAGTTGCATGAAAATGCTCACCTTTATGGAGCTTTCCGAAATTGCAGAATATGAAAAGCTGGAGGGGGCCGAACTGAATGCGGCAAAAGAGCGGCTGGCCTGGGAGGTCACCAATTTGATCCACGGTAAGGAAGAGGCAGACAAGGCGCTGGCGGCGGCGAAAGCTGTGTTTGCAGCCGGTGGCATGGCGGAGAATATGCCTACAACTACTCTAGCAGCAGAGGACTTTACAGATGGTACAATCCTGGTGTCCGATATGCTGGTGAAGGCCGGCCTTGCGCCCTCGAAGGCGGAGGCAAAACGCCTGATTGCCGGCGGTGGTATTTTAGTAGGAGATGTAAAAGCAGAAGGATTTACCGCTTCTGTGAATATGGCTGACATCCCGGAGGACGGCCTTATTGTGAAAAAAGGGAAAAAGACGTTCCATCGGTTTGTTCTGGCATAAAAAGAGCGATGTATCAATATCTATTATTTGACGCGGATAATACACTGCTGGACTTTGATACAGCAGAAAAAGAAGCTCTGCGAGGCGCTTTGTCTCATACCTCAGTGGAATATGGTCCGGAAATTTCTCGCCTATATCATGAGATCAACGAAATGGAATGGAAGCGGATGGAGCGTGGGGAGACGACGCGGGAGAGACTGCGGACCGAGCGTTTTATAAAGCTATACGAAGCCTTGGGACTTACTTTGGATGAGGATGGTGCGCAGGCTTTAGCTGAGGAATACCTGCAGCAGTTGTCAGGGCAAGGAGCGCTGGTGGACGGGGCGCTGGAAACAATGGCCGCGCTGGCGAAAAGATATAGACTGTATATTGTGACAAATGCAACTGCATGGGTGCAGAAAAAGCGGATGGCCCACACCCCACTCATGCCCTATTTTCAGAAAATCTATATATCCCATGATATGGGTTGTGCAAAGCCGGAACGGATTTTCTTTGACAAGGTTCTGGAAGACATCGGGGATATGCGCAGAGAAGCATATCTTGTGATCGGAGATTCTCTTTCCTCCGACATTGCAGGCGCCAGAGGAGCAGGCCTGGACAGCTGTTATTTTGACCCCTGGGGGCGTGGCTGTGGAGACGAATCTCCCAAGTGGACCATTCACGCGCTGCCGGAGCTTTTGAATTTGTTATGATCGGAGGCCGTATGAATTCTGTTGCAAGCATCAAGGAAAAGCTGAGAGAAGTCGGTGTATCCTATCTGGAAAACGAGCCTATGTCTGCCCATACCACCTTCCGCATCGGCGGTCCGGCGGCGCTTTATGTCCGGCCCCGAAGCGGGGAAGAAATGGTAGCGGCGGCTCGCCTTCTGCAGAGAGCCAATATACCTATGGTGGTTATAGGAAAGGGCAGCAACCTGCTGGTTTCCGACGACGGCTTTTCAGGTGTGATTCTTTCAACAGAAGCAATGACGGATATTTCCTTTCAGAAAAATGTTTTGACATGTGCCGCCGGTGCCGGCGTCACCGGTGCAGCCGCGGCGGCACGGGACAGAGAACTTTCCGGGATGGAGTTTTTATATGGTATTCCCGGTTCTGCCGCTGGAGCTGTATTTATGAATGCAGGAGCGTATGGCGGGCAGGTTGCGGACATTTTATCCTCCAGCTCCTATTACGACATGGAGACCGGAAACATTCATACACTCTCCGAGGGAGAACACGCTTTTGATTATAGAAACAGCGTATATCGCAACCATGCCAGTTGGATCATCCTGTCTGCTGATTTCGCTCTGGTACCCGGGCGACAGCTGGAAATCCGCAGCAAAATGGAGGAGTACATGCAGCGCCGCAGGAGCAAGCAGCCTTTGGAATATCCTTCTGCAGGAAGTGTTTTCAAGCGATATCCTGGAAGATTTACTGGACAGATGATTGAAGAATGTGGTCTCAAGTGAAAAAGCGTGGGCGGTGCACAGGTTTCAGAAAAGCACGCCGGCTTTATCATCAATAAAGGCGGGGCTACGGCACAGGATGTGCTGCGACTGATAGAGATAATAAAGGAAGCAGTTTTGCAAAAATTCGGTGTGGAAATTGAATGTGAAATCATCTATTTAGCGTGATGGAAAAGAGCTACAGTAAAATGACGAAGGAAGCCATTCTTGCGGTCCTTCCAAGAAAAAAATGCTGCCAGCACATTCGCAAAGATGCGCTGGATTTAGCAGGGATTACAGATGCCGCTCAGCGTACAGCAAAAATTTTGTCTGCGCCGGAACACTTTCGGTGCGGCGGGTGTCTAGCAAATTTTGCGGCGGGCCTCTTTGTCTCTTTTGGTTCCGTCACGAATCCGGACAAACAGTATCACCTGGAGCTGTCCTTTGCAACCCAGCCGGAACGGGACGCAGCCGGGAGGATTTTGTCTGACGGCGGGATTTTCATGAAAGCCGGCCGGCGGGGAGAGCGGTATCTGCTCTATTTGAAAAGCAGCGGAGAAATTGAGGATTTTCTTGCGCTCACAGGCGCCACGCGGGCAGCTTTCGATTTGATGAATGCGAAAATTGTGCGGGAAGTGCGGGGCAACGCCAACCGGCAGATGAACTGCGATATGGCCAATATCAGCAAGTCTCTGGCAGCGGCCCAGCAGTATACGGATGCAATTTCGGAGATTTTTCATCGAGGGTATGAAATCCGTCTGCCGGAAGAGCTGCGGGAAACGGCGCGTTTGCGCCTTGAAAACCCCCAGGCATCCATGGCGGAACTGGGGCATCTCCATAGTCCCCCTATCTCCAAATCCGGTGTCAAGCATCGGCTGGATAAAATTTTGCAGTTTTATAAAAGTCTTTCAGAATCAAGATAAAGGAGTGTGCGGCAATGGCTGATTTCGTACATCTGCATTTGCACAGTGAATATAGTCTATTGGACGGCGCCTGCCGCATAGCAGATATTCCGAAGGCCGTACGTGCTGCCGGACACACTGCCTGTGCCATCACAGATCATGGGGCAATGTATGGTGTAGTGGATTTCTATAAAGCATGCAAAAAAGAAGGCGTCAAACCGATTATCGGCTGTGAGGTGTATGTGGCGCCGGAGTCTCGTTTTGACAGAGAATACGGAAGAGACCATGCCCCAGAGCATCTGGTGCTTCTCTGTGAGAATGAAACCGGATATAAAAATTTGATTTACATGGTGTCTGAGGCTTTCCAAACCGGGTTTTATTCCAAGCCGCGGATCGACATGGATTTACTCCGCGGGCACAGCGAGGGGCTGATTGCGCTTTCCGCGTGTCTTGCCGGCAGAATTCCGCGGCTGATTTCCTCTGGAAATTACGAGGCGGCAAAGGCATATGCACAGGAAATGCATCAGCTGTTCGGGCCGGACAGGTTCTATTTGGAGGTACAGGATCACGGCCTGTCGGAACAAAAAATTGTCAACGATGCATTGTTTCAGATGAGCGAGCAGCTTGGTATTGGCCTGGTTGCCACCAACGACGTACATTATTTGCGCCGGAGCGACAGTGATGCCCAGGCAATCCTTATGTGCATCCAAACCAACAGCTGTATTGAAGATGGCCGGCCCATTGGCTTTGAAACGGATGAATTTTACTATAAAGAAACCTGGGAGATGGAAAGGCTTTTTTCTGACCATCCTGAGGCGCTGACAAATACGGTAAAGATAGCTGATATGTGTCAGATGGATTTTCAGTTTAACAAAACCTTCTTCCCCTCTTACAAATGTCCTGGCGGAGAGCGTCCGGGCGCATATCTGGAATCTCTTGCCATGACGGGACTGGAACGCAGGGCAAAGGAGGGAACCATTGACTTTCAAAAGATTCCCAGGGAGACGTATCTTCAGCGGCTGCAGTATGAGCTGCCTGTCATTGACGGAATGGGGTACAGCGAATACTATCTGATTGTTTGGGACTTTGTATACTGGGCAAAATCTCATGGGATTCCCGTGGGTCCGGGCAGGGGCAGCGGCGCGGGCAGCTTGGTTGCTTATCTAGTTGGTATCACTGACGTAGATCCTATCCGTTTTGATTTGCTGTTTGAGCGTTTTTTGAATCCCGAACGGGTCAGCATGCCGGACTTTGACATAGATTTCTGCTATGACCGGCGGGACGAGGTAATTCAATATGTCCGGGAAAAGTATGGACAAGACCACGTAGCGCAAATTATCACTTTTGGCACCATGGCCGCCAGAGCTGTTGTTCGGGATGTGGGCCGCGCTCTTGGCATGCCCTACGGAGAAGTGGACGTGGTAGCAAGACAGATTCCCCATACACTGAATATGACACTGGAGAAGGCTCTGGAGGGAAAAGAACTCTCCCAAATGTACGAAAGTGATCCGAAGATCCGGCGGCTCATTGACGTGGGCCGTGCTCTGGAGGGGATGCCTCGTCATGCGTCCACCCATGCAGCTGGGGTGGTAATCACAGAAAATCCTCTGACAGATTACGTCCCTCTTGCTGTAAACAATGGCGTTTGTGTTACTCAGTTTAATATGGATACGGTGGCGGAGCTGGGACTGCTGAAATTTGATTTTCTTGCGCTTCGGTATTTGACAATTATTGCGGCAGCGGAAAAGGAAATTGCCCGGCAGCACCCCGGGTTTTCTATGGAGACCATTCCCTTGGATGACAAGGCTGTATATGCGATGATTTCTAAGGGCAATACGGATGGAGTGTTTCAGCTGGAATCCGGCGGTATGCGTCAGATGCTCACCCAGCTTTGCCCTGAGAATATCGACGACATCATTGCCGCCATTGCCCTGTATCGTCCCGGCCCAATGGAGTCCATTCCCAGGTATATTGAAGCGCGTCACGGAAAAAAGCCGGAGATGCTCATCCCTCAGCTGGAACCAATCCTTGCATCGACCTACGGCTGTATTGTGTATCAGGAGCAGGTGATGCGTATTTTCCAGGATGTGGCGGGGTATTCTCTGGGACATGCGGACATTGTGCGCAGAGCCATTTCCAAAAAGAAAACCCAGGTGCTTCTCAGCGAGAAAGAAGCCTTCGTTCGAGGGGCCGCGGAACGGGGCATCTCCGGGGAGAGGGCGGAAAAGCTCTTTGACGATATTGCCGCATTTGCAAATTATGCCTTTAACAAAAGCCACGCGGCGGCATATGCCATGATTTCTTATCAGACCGCCTACCTGAAAGCCCATTATCTGAAAGAATACAACTGTGCCCTGCTTACATCGGTGCAGGGAAGTCCGGGAAAAATCGCCGAATATATCGGGGAGTGCAAGCGTCGGGGAATCCCGGTGCTGCCGCCGGATATCAATGCAAGTATGACGGATTTTCATGCAGATGCATCGGGAATTCGGTTCGGTCTCGTAGCTCTCAAAAATGTAGGCCGGAGCTTTATTGATGCAATTGTGGCAGAGCGTACCAGCGGCGGTCCCTTTTTGGATTTCGATGACTTTCTGGTGAGAAGCCGAAAGCTTGGAATCAACAAACGGCAGATGGAAGCGCTGATTCAATCCGGAGCGCTGGACTGCCTCGGCCCCAAAAGAAGCCAAATGATGGCAGTATATGAATCGCTGCTGGAACGGAGCGATGCTCCCGGACTGGACGGACAACTGGATTTGTTTTCTGCTATTCCTATGGGGCAGGAAGTGGCTCCCAAAACAGTTTTCCCGGATATTCCAGAGCTGTCCACTGCGGAAAAGCTGCACCTGGAAAGGGAGAGCTGCGGCATGTATCTTTCCGGTCATATTTTGGACGACTATACCAACCATATGGAAGCACTGCAGTGCGCAAATGCCGCCGGGATTATTGCATCCTTTTCCCAAGATGCAGAGGGAGAAGGGGAGTATCAGGAAAAGGAAACGGTAACTCTGGCGGGCGTTATTCTTGCCCGTACCAATAAGACTACCCGCGGCGGCGACGCTATGGCTTTCATTACTTTGGAGGATTTGACCGGGGAGATTGAACTTCTGATTTTCCCCGGGACGCTGTCTGCGCACGGTCATTTGCTTACTGTGGGAAATGCGATCGCTGTGCGGGGGACTATCTCCGTACGGGAGGAAGAAGATCCGAAGATTCTTGTAAACAATATTATGGCGCTGGAAAGAAACGGAGGAAGCACACCTATGTTTTCTGCAAAATCACAAGTCGGTACGCGGGAGGGTGCGATTGCCGGCGAGCCGCCCGTCCAAAAGCTTTATCTGAAGGTACCCTCACAGTCTTCGGAAGTCTTTCGACGTGTTTGTGCCTTTTTGAGCATTTTTCGTGGGAATGTACCTGTTACCTTTTATGACGACGAAGCAAAAACTGCCTTTCGCGGTGCAAATTTTGGAGCTGCTGTGAATGGTTTTACGCTGTCAGAATTGCGCGAGATTCTCGGGGAAGCAGCTGTAGTGGTAAAATAAGGCATATATTTTGCAAATTTCACAACACGTTCATAAATGAATTGTATACTTTGTAGTATAACTTAGAAAAAATATTGTGTTTTCTATGAGGATAAGCATAAAAGGAAATCCATTGGAAGGGAGCAAAAGCAAGTATGGCGGAGAATCAATTGCCCCAGAACATCTCTGCAGATACACCACTGCAGGAGGGCGCGCCGAAGGGCGGCAAAAGTGCCCGCGCAGTTTGGAAAACGGTAGGACGGGTATTTCTGCGGATACTCACATATATCATGAACACACTGCTGACAATTTTTTTGATTGGTGCAGTGTGCGGCATTATTGTGGGAACGGTGTTTTGTATCTATATCAAAAATTACGTAGATCCAGAGATTGACTCCTCTCTTCTGGTGGGGGCCAGCGCAGATACGACGACCCGCATATATTATATGGATTATGAAACAGAGGAGGATCGTATCAGTGAGGAGGGCACTCCTGTAGAAATTGAGGATCAGCGGCTGTACAGCTCGGATAATAGCATTTGGGTTTCTTACGAGCAGATGCCGGAAAACCTGATCAATGCGTTTGTCTCTATTGAGGATCACCGCTTTTTTGATCACAATGGAGTGGACTGGCTGCGGACGGGGAGAGCGGTATTCACATATTTCTTTGGAGCGGGGGATTTTGGTGGCTCCACCATCACTCAGCAGCTTGTAAAGAATCTGACCGGGGATACGGAAAACTCTATTCAGCGAAAGGTACAGGAAATTTTCCGTGCGCTCAATCTGGAAAAGGAGATGAGCAAGGAAGAGATTCTGGAAATGTACCTGAACATCATTTTTCTCGGCAACAACTGTTACGGTGTGCAGGCTGCGGCCAATACGTATTTTGGAAAGGATGTAAGTGAGCTTTCTCTTGTGGAGTGCGCCTCCCTTGCAGCAATTGTAAAGAATCCTACTAGATATGAACCGATGCGCCATGATGTGGTGATGTATGAAGACGAAAACGGAGAGGAATACGAGGACGGAAACCGTGCCCGCCGCAATACCGTGCTTTATACGATGCATCAGTATGGAAAAATTACTGAGGCAGAATATGAAGAGGCATTGGAAACCGATCTTGTGTTGTATACTGAGGAAGACGGCGACACTGAGGAGGATTCTTCAGAGCATATCAATTCCTGGTACACGGATGCTGTGATCTCTGATGTGCGGGACGCGCTTATGGAGGAATATGGATATTCCAGCTATACTGCCAGTCTTGCGATTTACACCGGCGGCTTGCAGATTTATACTTGTATGGATCCAAAGGTACAGAGTGTACTGGAGGAAGTATACGTGAACGACGAACAGTATTTTCCGTATGCTACCAGCGGGCTTCAGCCGGAGTCGGCTATGATTGTGTTGGATCCGTATACAGGCGATGTATTGGGTCTGGTGGGCGGACGAGGTGAAAAAACGCAAAACCGGATTCTGGACCGTGCCACCCAGGCGCTGCGGCCGGTGGGTTCCAGCATCAAGCCATTATCTGTTTATGCACCGGCAGTGGACCTGGAAATTATTACAATGGGCTCTGTCTACGATGACGTTCCTGTAAGGGAAACGGAAACGGGAGCGCCGTGGCCCCGGAACCTGCCCAATGTCTACGGCGGGCTTACTACGATTCAGGACGCAGTACGCCGCTCTGTCAATACCATTGCCGTACGGGTACTACAGGATTTGACGGTGGACTACTCCTTTAACTTTTTGAAAAATACCCTCCATATGGACAATGTAATTGAATCCTATACCACCCAAAGCGGGCAGGTTGTCAGCGATAAGGACCTAGCTCCCCTGGCGCTGGGCCAGTTTTCCTACGGCATTACACTGTGGGAATTAACCGCCGGGTATAGCATTTTCCCAAATGAAGGGGTTTACTCCAAATCGAGGCTTTGGTACAGGGTGCTGGACAGCGACGGAAATGTAATTTTGGAAAATGAATCGGATTATGAAATTGCCATCAGCGAGGAAGCTGCTTCTATTATGACCATAATGCTCCAGGGAGTTGTTAGCAGTGGAACGGGAACCGCGGTCACCCTGGACCAGTATGTGGATGTAGCCGGTAAAACTGGTACAACGACGGCGGATTTTGACCGTACGTTTGTAGGATATACGCCTTATTATCTTGGTGGCGTATGGGTAGGATATGATATGAACCAAGCCCTTTCCGATTTCGGAACCAACCCGGCTGTGCAGATTTGGGATACAGTTATGACGATGCTTCACGAGGATATTTTTGCCAGCGTGAATGCCGGAGAGACGGAGCTGCAGCATTTTGAACGGTCAGACCGTCTTGTGGAATGCTCTTACTGCAGGTATTCGGGGCTGCTGCCTACGGAAACCTGCTGG
The DNA here is from genome assembly GCA_018370615.1 of Clostridiales bacterium. GTDB lineage: Bacteria > Bacillota > Clostridia > Oscillospirales > CAG-272 > Avispirillum. Next base: position 14,794 of record JAGZAC010000002.1, on the reverse strand, counting down.
AGGGAAACGGGGTATTTTACAAAGGATACAGTTCCCACAGAATATTGCTATGGGCATACACAAGGGTAAGCATATCTGAAAAATCACCTCATATATATTTATGAGGTGATTTTTATGTTTTCTAACCTAAAGCAGGATGCCATTCTATGGATTCGAGAGCTCCGGGAGAATCCTGTAAAAACGCTTTTTTTACCGTGTATACTTTTGATTCTTGCATTTTTGTTTCGCATTTTTGCAGGCAGCAGTACCAACTTATATAGATTATTGGTATGTAGGGGAATTTTCCCCGGGGCATTTATGTATATGTTGGGTCATATTCTGCGTATTTTCTGTGCGGGACTGGTGCTCACCGGGATTCTATTCTGCCGCGGCTTGTTTGAGCTGCGACTGAAAGCGTTGGCTTGCGCTGTCATTGCTTGTCTGGTATTACTGACCGAATACCGTATCATTTTTGTTTCCGTAAATCCAGTATTCGCGCTTCTCTTATGCGCGGCTTGTCTTGCGGCAGTTTTCCTCTGCTTTATGATGTTTCTAAAAACCTGCAGTCCCGGCGCTTTTCCTGCTCTTCTGTTGTTTATTTTTCAATTTGTATTTTTTATCCAGCTGATTTCTCTGTGTATTGCGATGTAACAAAAATAGCAGTTCTCAGATTGCAAGAATTTTGCAGATTTTCTTGACAAATTATGCGCTGTGCGGTATACTGAGCATAGGAAAATCTATGGAGGTTTAACATGAAAAAATGTAAGTTGCTTTGCATCTTTCTTGCAGTTGTTATGGTGCTGCCAATATTTGCAGGCTGTACCAGTGGCAAGGTTACATCAACAGTTTCAATACGGTTTGTAATTCCTGCGGAGGAAGAAGGCGGCGAGGACGATGTTCGTCTCGATTTGCCTTCGCTCACAGTGGAAGGTACCAGAGACAATCCTCCGACTGTTTTGCAGGCTGCAGAGCAGGCTTTGCAGGAATACGAAATTACTTATGAACTGGCTGACGACGGCGCATCTATCGCAAGTGTTTTCGGTCTTACCGAGGAGCAATGGTATGAAGATGGAATCGGCTACTACACCCAGTGGCGCTGTACGATCAATGGAAACAATTCTGAGGAAGGCCGTCAGAGTGTAACAACCATTTATGAAGGCGATGAAATCGTTTATACCTGGTCTTCCGGTTCACGAGCTATCGAAAGCACAGGCGCTGTTGAAACTACGGACCCGACAGATACTGCGGGAGAAGTTCCTTCCAACACAACTGCGGAAGAAACCTAAAAGATGCAAAACAGGACAGCAGAATAGCTGTCCTGTTTTTTTTGAAAAAAGACGGTGTCTGAGTCATAAAACCCGTCCGCCGCTCATACTAATGTACAAAGAGTTTTGAGCGGAGGAATGTGTATGACAAGCACAAACATATACCAGGATATTGCGACCAGAACGGGCGGAGACATTTATATCGGTGTTGTGGGACCTGTGCGCTGCGGAAAATCCACCTTTATTAAGCGTTTTATGGAAACATCAGTCGTCCCAAACATTAAGGGCGAATATGACCGCAAGCGGACGATGGATGAGCTGCCCCAGAGTGCAGGCGGAAAAACAGTTATGACCACGGAGCCCAAATTTGTACCAAATGAAGCAGTTCCCGTTTCCTTTGGAGATGGTGCAACCATGCGGGTTAAAATGATTGATTGTGTGGGATACCTAGTACCCGAGGCCCTTGGAACAACGGAGAATGGGGAAGTGCGCATGGTCAAAACACCCTGGTCCGAGGAGCAGGTGCCTTTTGAAGAAGCGGCGGAGACCGGTACGCGAAAGGTGATTTGTGATCATTCTACGGTGGGAATGCTGGTGACCTGCGACGGAAGTTTCGGAGATATTCCCCGGGAAAACTATGTGGAGGCGGAGGAGCGGATTGCAACAGAGCTGCAGGAGCTTGGAAAGCCCTTTGTCATCATACTCAATTCTTCCCGTCCGGAGTCGCAGCAGGCCGAAGCTCTTGCAATGGAGCTGGAGGAAAAATACAACGCGCCGGTGGCGCTGATCAACTGTCTGGAGCTGGACGCGGAGGACGTAGGACATATTTTGGAAATGCTGCTGTATGAATTTCCCATTCGGGAGATCCAGCTGCAGCTTCCCGGCTGGGTGTCTGCTCTTCCGAAGGAACATAAGCTGACAGAGGTAATTATAAACAGCCTTACCAATATTATTGAGGATGTGAAAAATCTGAACGATGTGTCCGCGTTTGCCGCGAAGCTGTCCGATTTGGTGTCGGGTGAAATTGAGGCCAGATATGAATCCGTCGGCGCGACCACACAAATTACTTCCACCGATTTAGGAACCGGTGTGGCTACTGTGTCTCTGGGATTCCCTCAATCTATGTATTACAATATTATTTGCGATCTCACCGGAATCTGTGTTCGCAACGAGAAGGAACTCATATCTGTGATGCTGTCCCTTTCGGAGGCAAAACGGGAGCTGGATAAATATGCCCAGGCCATTGCAGAAATGGAAGCAAATGGATACGGTATTGTTTTGCCAGGTGTGGAAGGACTAAAGCTGGAGGAGCCGGAGATCATTCGTCAGTCCGGTGCCTATGGAGTGAAATTAAAGGCTTCTGCCCCTAGCATCCACATGATCAAAGCAACCATAGAGACAGAAATCAATCCTATCGTGGGGTCAGAGGAACAATCGGAAGAAATGATCCGGCACCTTATGTCAGAATTTGAAGAGGATCCCCAAAAAATTTGGGAATCCAACATATTCGGCAAGAGCCTGTATCAGCTTGTAGATGATGGGTTGCATACGAAGCTGGCACACTTGTCGGAGGAGTCCAGAGAAAAGCTGTCGGACACCCTGTCCAGAATTGTAAATGAAGGCAGCGGTGGACTGATTTGTATTATCTTATAAGTTATAAGTAAAATAAAAAGCCGTCTCCACAGGCGGTTTTTTATTGCCTTTTCATGGAATTTATGGTATATTGGATACAATTTCCGGCAGGGAGGGATTTTGGGTGGAATTTCAAATTGAGGAATGGGTAAATCAGTACGTAGCGGTGGTAGAAAAGGCTTTTGAACAAAGAATTTGGTTGATAGGACTTCAGGGCAGCTGGGGCAGGGGAGAGGCAACTTCCCACAGCGATATTGATATGGTTTTAATTTTAGATACTGTATCGTATGAGGATTTACAGATATACCGTCAGCTTTTAGATACGCTGCCCTATAGAGATAAAATTTGCGGCTTTGTATCAGGTCGGGCCGAAATTGAAAAGTGGGATAAGTCCGATTTGTTTCAGTTTTGCAACGATACTGTTCCCATAGTGGGTTCGCTGGAGGCACTTTTGAAAGATATTCGCCGTGAGCATGTGATACAGGCGGTGAAATCTGGCGTCTGTGGGATATATCACGGCTGTGTACACAATGCTGTCCATGAAAGGTCTGTCAGTATTTTACAGGGACTGTACAAATCCGCCGTATTTCCTATGCGTGGAATGGTTTATTTAGAAAAAGGTGTATTTATTAAGAGAAAGGATGCGCTGCTACCATATCTTACGCCGGAGGACCAGGAGGTGTTGAGACAGGATATTTTGTTAAAAGAGCAGAATATAATTGAGGAAAATTTATTTGACGCATCCTCTAAATTGCTCATCCAGTGGGCTTCCCGGTGGATACAAAAGGATTTACATTAAAAAAGGGATCTGGGGATCCCTTTTACATCTGTTTTCGAATGCGTTCCAGAGCGCCCTTTTCCAGTCGGGAGACCTGAGCTTGGGAGATACCAATTTCTGACGCTATTTCAATTTGTGTTTTTCCCTTATAGAAACGCATGTTGATGATGGCTCGCTCCCGTTCGTTTAAGGTTTTCAGTGCTTCTCGTAGGGCAATATCCTCCAGCCAGGACTCGTCCGTATTGTTGGTATCGCTCAGCTGGTCCATCACATATATGGAATCTCCTCCGTCGCTGTAGACCGGGTCATACAGGGACATTGGTTCTACAATTGCTTCAATGGCATTGGTGACGGCCTCTGGTTCTTCCCCCAGTACGGAGGCAATTTGTTCAATGGAGGGCTCGCTCAGGTCATTTTTCTGCAGCTGCTCCCGTACCTGCAGGGCACGGTATGCCAGGTCTCGTACGGAACGGCTTACCCGGATGGTATTGTTGTCCCGGAGATACCGCCGCACTTCTCCGATGATCATGGGTACAGCATAGGTTGAAAATTTTACGCAGAGATCTGTATTAAAATTGTCAATTGCTTTGATCAGGCCGATACACCCCACCTGAAATAAATCGTCTAAATTTTCTCTGCGGTTGGTAAACCGTTGAATAATGCTCAGTACCAACCGCAGATTTCCGTCAATCAATTTTTGCCTGGCCTCTTCATCTCCATTTTTACTCCGCACGAGTAACTCATGTTTTTCTTCATCGTTTAATGTTTTCAGCTTTGCGGTGTTGACGCCGCATATTTCCACCTTATTATAATACATCCATTTCGCCTCTTGCTGTTTGATACTTAAAGTATTGCCATCGAAAGGATGCTTATGCAGGGAAAGAATTTCCTCATATTCCCTGTTATTTCAGTATATCCGGCATTTCCTGCAGCATATTTTCAATATAAATGCCATAACCTTCAGCGGAGTCGCTGACCAATACATGGGTGACAGCGCCCACCAAAAGACCGTCTTGAATAATCGGACTGCCGCTCATTCCCTGAACGATTCCTCCGGTTTTCTCCAAAAGACTGGGGTCTGTAATTTTGATAGTAAAATTTTTCGTTTGGGTATCGCTGTTTTCTGGGATTGTGATTTGCGCCGCATATTCTTCCACAGTATTATCGTCCAGTGTACAGCGGATTGTAGCTGCTCCGTCATGGATTTTGTCCCGTGTACCAATATTTATAAGTGTTCCCGTTTCCTTCAGACCACTGATGTCGGAAAGTACACCAAAAACGCCGCATTCGGTATTGCAAGTTACCGTCCCGGTTTTTCCTGAGGAAAAGAAGCCGTGCAGCTCTCCCGGGGCACCGGGTGCGCCTTTGTTGATACCGGAAATAGAAATATCTGTTACAATTCCTCGCTCGATTTCTATAAGATTTCCGTCTTTATCGCATATTCCGTGTCCCAGACCGCCGAACCCTCCTGTTTCGGTAATAATGTACGTAACTGTACCGATGCCGGCAGTGCTGTCCTTCATCCATATGCCGATGCGGTATTGATTGGTGCTTTTGGATAAAACGGGTGTGATAGAAACCTCAAATTCATTTTCGCCTCTCCGGCAGGTAAGGACAATAGGTTTTCCCCCGCTTTCTTCTACTGCCTTTGAGACGTCTTCTGCCGTAGTGATTTCTTTTCCGTTTACCTTTAAAATAATGTCATTTTCTTGAATTCCCGCATCTTTTGCCGGCAATCGGTCTCCTTCGGCGCTGTCTACTTCACTGACGCCGCTGACCACAAGGGTACCGGTATAAAACTTCACTCCAAAAGGCATGCCGCCCAGATAGACTTGTGTAATGTCTGAAGCTCCATACGCACGGATGCAGAGCGGAGACAAAAGGATTGCCACTGCCAGAAAGACTGTGAGAACCCTGCATTTTTTGCTGTTTTTCATTTATATATATCCACCTTTGATTTTTTCGCTGTTTGCACGTTCATAAATTAATGTGCTCCGCTGCGGCCGCAATATGAATTGCAAAATTAACGGTTCCTGCAAATCTTACCCAATTTTTATTGACAAAAATTTGCTGTATCGTTATAATAAATAAGTGGGACGCTTGTAAAAAGCGGCGTTTCCTTGTGTCTTTATTTTTCGTTAAAACGGAAAGGAAATCGAGAAATATGCTGACTGCTGTTGTTGGAATAAACTGGGGCGATGAAGGCAAAGGACGGATTGTAGATCTTCTCAGTGAGGATCAGGACATTGTTGTACGATACCAAGGCGGCAACAATGCCGGCCATACTGTTATTAACGATAAGGGAGAATTCATTTTGAATTTGCTTCCTTCCGGGATTTTGCGCGAAAACGTAGTCTGCGTCATGGGAAACGGAATGGCGATTGACCTGAAGCATCTGCATCATGAAATCCAGCGCCTGCGGGAAAAGGGCATTCATGTTGGACCGGACAATTTGAAAATCAGCGACAGAGCCGTTGTGACGATGCCGTATCACGTGGATTTGGACTGCTATGAGGAAGAGCGCCTTGGAAAGAACAGTTATGGCTCTACGCGGCGTGGGATTGCGCCGGTTTACAGCGATAAGTACGCGAAGAAGGCTATACGGACGGGCGATTTGCTCCACAGAGAATATCTGCAGAAAACGCTGCCGGACATCCTGGCGTACAAAAATTTAATGATTGAAAAAGCATATCAAAAGCCTGGAGCTTCACTGGAGGATATGCTGCAGTATCTGCAAACCTACGGCGAGGAGTTTCAGGAGTACATCTGCGATACGGGCGCATATCTTATGGATGCCCACAAGGCGGGAAAGCGCATTATGTTTGAAGCGCAGCTAGGCGCCCTCCGAGATATCGATTATGGTATTTATCCTTTTACTTCTTCCTCCAACACCATTGCGGCCTATGCGCCGATTGGAGCAGGCGTGCCAGGTGTGAAATTAGATACCGTAGTGGGCATTATGAAGGCATATTCCACTTGCGTAGGTGCCGGCCCCTTTACTGTGGAAATGGAAGGGGAGGAAGCGGAAGCGCTGCGCAGTGCCGGAGGTGAATATGGTGCTGCAACAGGACGTCCCCGACGTGTAGGCGCTTTCGATGTGGTAGCATCCAAATATGGAATCACGGTGCAGGGAAGCGACAAACTGGCACTGACCAAATTGGACGTGCTTTCTTATATGAAAAAAATTCCGGTTTGCGTTGCATACGCTTATGAGGGACAGTTAATTCATCATTTCCCTGTAGGAGAAGTGCTCGAAAAAGCAACGCCGGTGATGGAGTATCTGGATGGCTGGTGCCAGGATATCAGCGGATGCCGTACTTTTGGAGACCTTCCGGAGAACGCAAAAAAATATATAGAATTTATTGAAGAAAAAGTCGGGCAAAAAATGTGGCTGATTTCTGTAGGCGCCCAGAGAGATGCATATTTCATGCGCTGATAACATGTAAATAAAAAAGCCTGGACGCAGTTGCGTCCAGGTTCTAGTATTGTCCGAAGCCGTAAAGGGAAGTTTATAAATAACAGGTTTGGGTAAGGTATGTATCTGTTTCCGGCTTTACATAATAGGTTATAGGTGTTCGTTGCCGTAAAAAAGTACAATATTTTTCGAAAAAGCTGTTGACAAAAGAACGTGTTTTTAGTATACTAATAAACGCAGGCGACGTGCCGGAGCATGCTGAATGGATAACGCGAGAGTGGCGGAACTGGCAGACGCGCACGTTTGAGGGGCGTGTGGTTTTACCGTACGGGTTCAAGTCCCGTCTCTCGCACCAACGGCAGAGCACCCTGTAAAATACATATGCGGATATGGCGGAATTGGCAGACGCGCTAGATTCAGGTTCTAGTCGGGGCAACTCGGTGGAGGTTCAAGTCCTCTTATCCGCACCATAAAGCGTAAAGGCGTACTTGATTTTCAAGTACGCCTTTGCGCTTTGTCGGGAGACACTCTCAATTCGGTAAATTCGTACTTGACAAAAAAATATATATTATGTATACTGATAAAAAATATAGAAAAACGGAGAGGACCAATGCGCAACATTTCTTGCTGAATTTTTATGGGACATACAGCGACAGTAGTCTGTTTTCATGTCCCCGCAAGAAAGTTTCGAGGTCCTTTTTTATATTCTCTGCCGATTTTTTCAGGCATTGTTTTATGGACGCGGGAAGGAAGCTTTCTTGCGCCCATTTTTTACGTGTTTTACAAGGAGGACGCCATGTCATTGATACAAGTAAAAAACTTGACTTTTGCCTATGACGGCAGTTATGATACCATATTTGAGAATGTTTCTTTTCAACTCGATACAGACTGGAAAATTGGCTGCATCGGACGCAACGGGCGGGGGAAGACTACATTTTTACGCCTGCTCATGGGAGAACTTTCCTATCAAGGGAGCATATCGAAGTCGGTCTTGATGGATTATTTTCCCTATCCGGTACGAGATACTGCTTTGGACACTATGGCCATACTGGAAACAATTACTGATGCACCTGTCTGGCAAGTGCAGCGGGAACTTTCCTGTTTGGAGGTAGAAGAAGGAGTGCTGTATCGTCCTTATGAAACATTAAGCAGCGGCGAGCGGACCAAAGTGTTGCTTGCAGCGTTGTTTTTAAATGAAGGACGATTCCTTTTAATTGACGAGCCTACGAATCATCTGGATATGGAGGCGCGGCAGACAGTGGGGAAGTACCTGTGCAGAAAAAAAGGCTTTTTGTTGGTTTCTCACGACAGAACACTGTTGGATTTATGTGCAGACCATATTTTGTCTATCGGCAAAAAAAATATTGAAGTACAGAGGGGGAATTTCTCCTCATGGTGGGAGAATAAGGAGCGGCAGGATCGGTTTGAACTTTCTGAAAATGAAAAGCTACAGGGGCAGATCCGGGAGTTGTCGGCTGCGGCGCGGCAGACAGCCCAGTGGGCTGATAAGGTGGAAAAGAGCAAATATCACTCCCGGACATCGGGACTGCGCCCAGATCGGGGGTATATTGGGCACAAGGCCGCGAAAATGATGCAGCGATCTAAAGCGACTGAACGGCGAATGGAAAAGGCGATAGAGGAGAAATCTCATCTCTTAAAAAATATTGATACAGCAGAAGATCTAAAGCTGTTTCCGCTGCATTATCACAGAGAGCAGCTGGTGCAGATTCAGGATTTGTCCATTCAATACGGAGACCGTGAGATATGCAGCGGCGTGAGCTTTGCCATCCACCAGGGGGATCGGATCGCCCTTGTGGGGAAAAACGGAAGCGGAAAAAGCAGCATCATGAAGCTGCTTTTAGGATGGGAAATCCCTTATACGGGAGAGGTTCATATAGGAAGCGGGCTACAGATTTCCTATGTTCCCCAGGATACGTCTGCACTTTCCGGCGATATAAAATCCTTTGCTGCAGAGCATCATTTGGATGAAGCGTTGTTTCGGGCAATTCTCCGAAAACTGGATTTTTCCCGCAGCCACTTCGATCAGGATTTACAGCTGCTGAGTGGAGGGCAGAAGAAAAAGATTTTGATTGCAAAGAGCTTGTGTGAAAAAGCACATTTGTATATTTGGGATGAACCACTGAACTACATTGATGTACTTTCCAGAATACAAATTGAAAAACTACTTTTGGAATATGCGCCTACGCTGCTGTTTGTGGAGCACGACCGTGCGTTTATGGAGAAAATTGCTACAAAGGTAGTTGTATTGTAAATGATACAACCCCTCCGTCAGCTTCGCTGACACCTCCCCTTACACAGGGGAGGCTGCTTGGGTTCTGGGTTAAAGGGCCCTTGTGGGAACTGATTTAAAAGCCCATTTATAGGGGCACACAGTAACTTCGGGGCAGTGTCAGAGAGACTACCGCGCCTATGGCATATGGTAAGCCACTTCTTCTGTGAAAGGATTGCTGTGGAAATTCTTACAAAATGGTATAATAAAAGCCTCCCCTGTGTAAGGGGAGGTGGCACGACGTAGTCGTGGCGGAGGGGTTGTTTTCTGTGAATGCCATACTCTATCAATTTTCTTTTTTAGTAAAGAGCGCAGCCAGTCTGTCTAGTAGCGTCTGTGGCTCTTCCTCCAGCTGGGCCGGAACCTCTTCCTGTACTGCTGCAATGCCGTCCAGCTTCAGCACAAACTGCACCAAAGAGACATTTGTGTTCTTCTCCGATGCAAAGGATACCATCTCAAAATCACTTCCCAGATATTCTTCCGTCATGCTGTTGATGGCAGATTGTACTTCTTCTGCCATGCCGGAAGTGCTTTTATTCAACTCATCGGTTCCGTCATACAAATCCTGTACTCCGGCTTCTAACGAAGCGATTCCCTGAACTGCGGATGTAATGCCGGCATCTAGCTCCTCATATCCAGTGGAAAATTCACTGACTGCGTTGGTATAGTCTGTAAGGCCCTGGTGAAAAGAAGCATAATTTTCCGCTAGATTTGAAATGCCTTCGGATAATGCAGACAACATATCGGGAATTGCTTCCGTCTCGGTTGCAAGAGAATCCAGCGTGTCAGCCACAGTGGTTAATTCTTCAGAGATGGTTGTAAGTGTCTCAGTGATAGAATCAAAAGCAGTTTTAATTTGTGTGTAGGTCCCCTTTGCAGCTGCGGCCGCAGTATATGTGCCAATGAGAGTGTCCAGTGTGGCATACTGCTCCGGCGCTACCTGCAGATATAGAGAGGCAAGCTCTTCTTCCGATAGCGCCGGTGCAGGGATTCCTTCCATAGCGGTGTCAAGTGCATTGAGGGCAGGAGAAAATCCGTCTTTTAACGCGGAAAGCCCCTGTGCCATTTGGCGCAGCCCACCGGCGACGGCGGACAATCCTGCAGGCAGCTGCGAGATAACGGCGGTGTCTGCAGCTTCGGTACCATTTCCTTGTAATCCGGAGGAAATCTGCTCTAGGGCCTTTTGAATTTCTGCTGATCCTGATACGATTGGATATGCGCTGTTATCAAGCTGTGCCAATCCATCTTTTACGGCAGTGGATCCACTTTGCAGTGCCCCGCTGCCCTCATCCAGCGCTTGGATGCCGTCCAAAAGTTCGCTTACACCATCGTGGAGTGCAGATATACCATCATCTAGCTGCTGAAAGCCGTCGGTGAGTTCGTCCGCATCCGGAATTTCCATATTTGTCGTGTAAGGTACAGCAGCAATATCTACGCCAGTCATGGAAAAGTTTTCCACATCTGCCCTCAAAAAAAGATCTGCATCCCTGCCCGGAAAAACAGTATAAGTAATCATTTTGTTTGTTCCTGCTTCGGAGACGGTGCCTCCTTCGGCGGATATATTTTTACACAGCTCCATGTCCAGCGTGAAAGTAACTTGCAGCATGTAGTGGTCATAAAAGGTAGAGTTTACATTTTTGTTTTGCTGGGTGGAAAAATGGATTTCCAGTGCCCCAGACGCTCCGGAGAGCTCGGCGATATCGATGGGGGATGTATCCAACGTATAGGAAAGCGCAAACAGCCAGGGAAGATCCGTGCTTTCCATATTGCCCTGATAATAGAAGTCTCCCGCAGAACCGCTTCCCGTGATCGCATCTCCCTCCAGCATCAAAAGATCGGTGCTGGTGAGGTTGGTAAGCACACTGTAATTGCCGTAATCTGTAAAAGTACCATCTGTATCCAGTTCCAGTCGGTTGACCGTATACAGGCTTTTGACAGTGCCATTTGCATCCAAAACCCCGTACACTACCTCAGCTTTTGTGTTTATTTCAGTCTCGGGTGTATTTACTTCAGCATTTTCTGTTTGCTTCTGTTCTGCAGCCCCATAGGCAGGTGTGCAAAGAGGCATCACCGCGATGACACATGCCAGCAGGAAGGGCAGGCCTTTTCTAAGAACTATGCTTTTCATAGTTTACCTCCTTTAGCAGATTCCTTTTGAAAATGAAAGTTTGCTTTCCATGTGGTTTTTCCAATCCACTTATCAAAGATATACAGTATAGGCGGTAGGAAGCAGGTGACCATAATCATTGAAAAAATGGTTCCTCTGCCGATCAGCATTCCAATGTCACTGACAGCGGAAATGGAGGATGTGGCAAATAGTGCAAATCCGGCGGCTGCCAGCGTTGCACCGGAAACAAGAATTGACTGAAAACTGTCTTGCAGCGCCTGAGAGAGGGCCGCCCGCTTTTCAAATGTTTTTCTGAGACGCATATAATTTCCCGTAAGCAAGATAGCATAATCCACTGTGGCTCCCAGCTGTACCGTGCTGAGTACCAGGTATCCGATAAAGTGAATAGAGGCTCCTGTAAAATAGGGAATGGCCAAATTGATCCAGATCCCGGCTTCAATGGTCAGCAGAAGGATAAAGGGAAGGGTGAGGGAACGGAAGGTGACGAGGAGTACAATAAAAATGGCAGCGATCGCGATCAGATTGACGATGGTATTGTCCACTTCTACCAGATTTTTCATATCGTATAGGTTTACGCTTTCTCCTACGGAATATGCTGCATCCCCATAATACATCCGAACGGCATCCTGAATGCGTTCCACTGTCTCAAAGGCAGCGTCCCCTTCCGATTCTGTACTGGTGTATACGATGATGCGGGAATAGTTCGGTCCCATAAACTGAGAAGTTATATCCACCCCAAGATATTCTGGAGGGATGGCGGTGCCCACCGTTTCCGTGTAGGACATGATTCCTGTGACGTTTTCGATTTCTTTAATGTCACTGCAGAGTGCCGCCTCCCGCGCAAGATCTCCTCGGGGAACTAGGAGAGCTACGATGGTATTTTGCTCGAAGACTTCCTCTATGGCCATGCTGTCTGCTTCTGCTCTGCTGTTTTGGGTAGCACTGTCATTTCCGTATACAAATTCCGTTTCACTTTGTCCGAGAAAAGCGGGGACGATCAGCAAAATTACCAGAAGGACTACAGGGACTGCAAACTTAGACAGGATGCGATGGATATTACGAAACTGGGGCATCCATGGCTTGTGCGTGGTTTTATCGATCCACTTATACAGACAAAGAGTAATGGCTGGAAGGAAGAGCATGGACGTGGCAAAGCTGAGGACAATTCCTTTGGCGAGGTTGATGCCCAGGTCTGCTCCAATCTGAAAGTTCATGAATACGAGAGCTAAAAATCCAAACAGGGTAGTCATTGCACTGGCTGCAACGGTGGACATAGATTCCTTGATGGATTCCTGCATGGCCACATTCACATCTACATATTTTTTTCGGTTTTTTCCGAAGCTGTGAAGTAAGAAGATGGAATAATCCAGAGAACAGGCAAGCTGTAGAATGGGGCTGATCGAACTGGTCATAAAGGAAATACTGCCCAGAAAAACATTGGTGCCCATGTTGATCAGTACAGCAATCCCGATTGTAAGAAGAAAGAGCACCGGTTCGATCACAGAGGAGGTGGAAAGAAGCAGAATGCAAAAAATGATCGGCACAAGGATTGCTGCGGCTTTCAGTACTTCAGCGATGGTGGTATCCTGCATGGCAGCCAGATTCGGTGATTCTCCTGCCACAGCCCCTTCTTCTCCGATAAGTTGCCGGATTTCCTCTGTAGCCTGTTGTTCCATCCCGTCTGCAATCGTAACTTGGTACAGGGCAGTATTGTCCCTGTAAAACGTCTCAACCGTGGCAGTGTCACTGATTTCCAGAGGCTCCCGAATATCCACCATACTGTCCAGCCAAAGCACCTGGGAGACGCCTGCAATATTTTGCAGCTCTTCCTTGTACTCCATGGCCTCCATGATGGTGACATCCCGGATCATCACGTTGGTGTTGGTCATGGCTTCATCAAATTCATCTCCCATAATTGCAAGCCCTGTAGTGGACTGAGCGCCTGGAGGAAGATAATCCGCCATGTTATAGTTCACCTGTACAAAAAACTGCAGCCCAATGGAAAGAATTGCTAGGATAGTGAAAATAATTATAATCAGCTTTTTACGGCGTGTGATAAAATGCGCGAATGTATCCATAATATCCCTCTTTCACAACAAAGGGTTGTATTTTCTTCTTACTTGTATTATAATCAACATTGTGTATGGAAACAACCAACAATTTGGATAAAAATGTGGGTTGTGCAACAAAGCGCGCAGCTGGTGTTGGGGTATTTACAAAAAATTTACCTTATGTTAGGAGGCAGAGGATGAAACCTGCAGCAGATGACAGAAGGGTGCGGAAAACCAAAATAGCCATCAAAGATGCTTTGGTGGAGCTGATGCAGAAGCAGCATATCTCCGGGATTTCGATTCGGGCGATATGCGAGACAGCGGACATTAACCGAAGCACCTTTTACGCTCACTACAGAGATCAATACGATTTGCTTGCCCAAATAGAAGAGGAATTGATGGGAAAGCTGAGACATCACTTGGAAGAGCAGGATTATTCAGACAACCGTCCCATTAGCAATCAGGTGCTGACCAGCATTCTGGAGTATATCGGAGAAAACGCCCAGCTATTTCAGATTCTTCTCAGTGAGAACAGTGATTTTCATTTGCAGCAGGATATTATGGAGCTGGCGGCTATCGTGACTTCCAGAACGACCATTGCAAAGGACAAAAGCATCCAGGCGTATTTAAATGATTTTGGTCTGTCCGGATGTCTCAGTGTAATCAAGCGCTGGCTGAATACCGGTATGCGTGAATCTCCCGCTGTTCTTGCGGAGTTTATTGTGACGGTGGTATACCGGGGGATGGATGCATTTTTATAAAATGTGTTTTTCAAAATCTCTTTTCATTTTTGAAAATTTATGGTACTATAAGGTAAATATATATCAGATGTGAGGTTTGTATGGCATTTCGTAAGGATTTTTTGTGGGGTGTGGGCACATCGGCCTACCAAATTGAAGGAGCAGCGGCAGAGGACGGCCGCGGCCCCTCTGTATGGGATCAGTACTGCCATGAGGAGGGCGGCCATATTAAGCAGGGGCATACCGGGGATATCGCGTGTGATCACTATCACCGGTACAGGGAAGACGTACAGCTGATGCGGGAGCTGGGAATTCGGTCTTATCGTTTTTCCATTTCCTGGAGCAGAATTCTGCCGGAGGGAATTGGTTCGGTAAATCAAAAGGGAATCGATTTTTACAACAATTTAATCAATGAACTTTTGAATTGCGGAATCATTCCCTGTATCACTTTGTTTCATTGGGATTACCCTTATGCTCTCCAGAAAAAGGGCGCCTGGCTCAATCCGGAAAGCCCGG